>PFFZ01000094.1 GCA_002781805.1 Nitrosopumilales archaeon CG15_BIG_FIL_POST_REV_8_21_14_020_37_12 | reverse complement strand
GGGGAATCTAGTGGGTTTTTAGCCCAAGTTGATCTTCGTGAATTTTCCTCATTTGTTAATGTCTTAAAGAAGCAAAACTATGTGGTCGAAGAGGTTCCTAGACTTGGCGTAAAAATTGATGGAAAGAACGCATATCCTGTTCTAAACGATGTTGCAGTATTTTCTTCAAAGAGTGCAATGCTTATGGAACACACTTTACGTGTAAACGGCGAAGAGGTATGGCATGATAATAGCGATGGTATTATTGTCTCAACACCAATTGGCTCTTCTGCCTATTCCATGTCTGCAGGTGGGCCTGTAATTTTTCAAGACTCTCAGGTTTTTGGCATAATATCTGTAAACTCTCTGGATGTAACTAGACGGCCTATAATTGTGTCCAATACCAGCTCAATTGAAATTGATGACATTTCCGCAAGACTTCACTGTGAGGTAGTACTTGATGGATTGGATAGATACAAAGTAAATAAAATAGTCGAATGCACTCAATTTCTTCCAGCAGCAAAAATAATTCGTCTTAAAAAAGATTCCACTGCGATATCTGCACTTGCAAAGAAAGTACATCTTGCCGAAGAATTGCTTAGTATGCCACCAAGCTCCAAGTTACTGTTAAAGACATTGGAATATGAGGGTGCATTAACACAAAAGGATCTTGCAAACAAAACATTACTTCCAGACAGGACAGTTCGATTAGCATTAAGTCATTTGTTAAAAAAGGGATATGTCAAAAAGAAAGTTTCAATTCGCGATGCAAGACAGAAAATATATGAAATATCCAAGATTGAATGATCTTAGATACTGAAATATTTTTGTATTTGGCAAGTCATGCCTTCACGTTAGCCCTTGGAATATATTCTGTGAATTGTGTTTATTTGATCTGATTGTTGTTCTCTGATGCTGCTTTTACAAACGATTCAAATGCTTGCTCTGGATAGCCGGGTCTACTGTTAAACTCTGGATGGAATTGTACTCCTAGATAGAACCTGTGACTGGGTATCTCTAATATTTCCATTCTTTTTCCGCTATCACTATATGCTGAAAAAATCATTCCATTCTTTTCTAAATCTGGTATGTATTTTTGATTGATCTCATATCTGTGCCTATGTCTTTTTGATATTGTATCTGCATTGTAAATTTTATGTGCAATTGTATTTTGTTTTATGATTATGTCGTTTGCGCCTAATCTCAGTGAACCTCCCATATCTGATATGTTTTTTTGCTCTGGCAACAAATCTACAATTGGGTTTTTTGCATCTTGTTTTATCTCAGTTGAATTTGCATCATCTAATTTAAGCACATTTCTAGCAAATGCAATTGCGGCTAGCTGGAATCCAAAACATATTCCAAGATATGGAATGTTTTTCTCTCTTGCATAGTTTGCAGTATTTATGATTCCTTCAGATCCTCTTACGCCAAATCCTCCTGGAACTAATATGCCATCATAATTTGATAATGTGTCATAGTTGGGAATTGACTCCGAATCTATCCAATCAATATCTACAGAGCAGCCAATCTTTGCCCCTGCATGTTTTAGTGCATGATTTACACTGACATAGCTGTCACTTAATGTGACATATTTTCCTACCATTGCAATTTTGACTTTTCTTTCCTCATGGTTTATCATGGATTCTGTAATTGCGTTCCACTTGTCCCAATTCGCTGATGCATTGACCATTCCCACTTTTTCAAACTTTTTGAAAATAGAGTCTAGGATCCCCTGATCATAGAGAATTTGTGGCACATGAAATATTGACTTTACATCATGACATGACAGTACATCGTTTACTCCAACGTTTGTGAATAGTGCGATCTTTTTCTTTGTCTTCTCTTCCAGTGGAAGTGTACATCTTACTGCTAAAAAATCTGGCTGAATACCAATCCTTCTTAGTTCCTGAACACTGTGCTGGGTCGGTTTTGTCTTTTGCTCTCCTACTACATCTAGTGATGGTGCCAAAGTAACATGCACGAAAATGACATTTTGAGGACCTTCTTCTACTCGCATCTGTCTTAGCGCTTCTAAAAACGGCAGTGATTCAATATCCCCCACAGTTCCCCCGCATTCTACAATTAGAAAATCTAGTTTTTCCTCTTCGGCAATTTTTTTGATCCTATCTTTGATTTCATCAGTAACATGAGGTATGATCTGGACACATGCGCCAAGATATTCTCCCCTTCTTTCTGCTTCTATGACTGAGGAATATACTTGAGCTGTTGTAATGTTGTGGGTTTTTGGGATGTTTTGGTTTAGAAATCTTTCATAGTTCCCAATATCCATATCGCACTCTCCGCCATCTTCAGTAACAAATACCTCTCCATGAGCGACAGGATTCATTGTTCCTGCGTCATAGTTTAGATATGGATCTATTTTTACGCAGGAAACTTTTTGATCTGCTAACTGTAGAAGTTTTGCAATGGATGACGTAGTGACCCCCTTTCCTAGGCCTGACATCACACCACCCGTAACAAAAATAAATTTCGTCTGCACATTTATCAAATGAATATCTAGTTTTTGTATGTTTTGTCGATCTTACATTTTGGTCATGTATGGTAAATAAATTTGAAATACTTGTATCGTGTCAAGATAGTGTTGAAATTTCGAGTTGTTGTATTTCCTTTATTAATTATCTTGTTTTTGGGAATTGGTGTTAATGTCTACGCAGAGAAGACACATGTTATAAAAATTCCTTCTGGCGCATCTGATCCAAACGCTCCTTTCTTTTGGTCTGAGAAAAATACCGGTATTACGACAGGTGAGATTACAGTACACCCTGGCGACTCTGTGACTTGGGAAAACGCAGATACTGCATTTCACACGATTACTTCTGTAACGCGTGAAGGCGAGATTGATGGGCTATTTGACAGCGGGCTTTTTACTGCAGGCAAATCTTATACTAGGCAATTTCCACAATTGGGCGATTTTTTCTATTTTTGTAGCATTCATCCTTGGATGACTGGCGTGGTGCATGTGGTCAAGAATCCTGGCAGTGTTCAGACAATTCATAATGTTGGTTCTGGCCTTAGTGATGCTGGTGTAGGATATGAAGTAAAATACATTTTAGACACGAGTCTTGAAGATGTGGTCGAAATTAACCGTAATGATAACACAATCACATTTAGAATTTCTGATGGTGCTCAAAATGATCAACTCACACTGATTTTGCCCACTGAAATCATAGAGAATCCCAATAATGTGTGGGTTGATGGAACCATGACGACATTTTTGTCCGAAGATACACAAACTGGCAAAAAACTCATTGTTCCAATTTCGGCAGATGCTAAAGAAATCAAGGTAATGGGCACTCGTGTAATTCCTGAATTTGGATTTTTTGCAATGGGTATTCTTAGTGCAAGCATATTCTCTGTGATGTTGATCGCCCGTTCCAAACTTAAATTACTATGATTCTTAACACATGTTAAAAAATACTATGTGATTTTTTACAATTGTTTTGAAAATTTACCCAGTATTTTTTATTTCTCTTTTACCATATAGTTTTGATAACTTCTAGATAGTGGTCCATGTCTACAATCAAATTCCCCTCAACTGTGACAAGTAAATTCGACCACTATTCTTTGACGGTATGTTCATTATTTTAAGTCATTAACTCTTTGTTGCTACTTTGTGGTGTTTTGTCTACAATTTAATTTTCCCTAGATATGGGTACTGTTTTTTAGCTTTTTTGTGAATCTGGTAATTACTGTCTCTAGTTTTGTTTGCGGCGTGTTCTCAATTATCTTCAGAAATGCACTACCTACAATTACTGCATCTGCTCCTGCATTGATGTATTTTTTAACATCTTCTGCAGTTGATACTCCAAATCCAACTCCTAAGGGAATCTTGCCTCGGGTTTGTTTTTTTACATTTTTTATTGCTTTTAATGTGTAATTCTGAACCCCAGTCTTTATGCCTGTTGTACCATAGACTGCAACTAAATACAAAAACCCTGATGTTGCTTTTACAATCTTTGAAATTCGAATTTTATCTGTATTTGGCGATACGAGAAATATTGTATCTGCATTGCCTTTTGCAGATTGTATGTATTCTTTTGACTCTTCAATTGACATATCTGGTAGAATAAACCCATCTATTCCAGCTTTTTTTGCATCTTTGATAAATTTAGAATATCCTCTGTGATACAGAATGTTTGTATATGTCATTAGGACCAGTGGGATGTTTGTTTCCTCTCTGATCTTTTTTACTGTTGAAAAGAATTCAGAAATTTTAGCTCCTTTTTCCAGAGACACGGTGCTGGCATTTTGAATCACGGGTCCGTCTGCCAGCGGATCTGAAAATGGAAATCCCAATTCTATGATGTCTGCACCTCCTTTGATCAAACCACGTACTACTGATATGGTTGCATTTTTGTTTGGAAATCCAACCATCACATATGCAATCAATGCCTTTTGGTTCTTGGCATCAAGCTCTGAGAACTTTTCTTTAATTCTTGACATGTCTGTTCAAATAATTTTGTACTTCTTCAACGTCTTTATCTCCTCGTCCTGACAGTGTCACTACTATTGATTCTGATTTTTTACTTTTTTTTGCAACCTTGACTGCTTCTGCAATCGCATGCGCTGACTCCAAAGCTGGAATTATGCCTTCTGTTCTTGTTAGTAGCAGAAATGCATCAATTACCTCGCTATCTATTGCTGAGTGGTATTTTACCCTCTTAATGTCTTTGAGATAAGAATGCTCTGGGCCTACCCCCGGATAATCAAGTCCTGCTGAAATGCTATGTGTTTCTGTAATCTGTCCTTCCGAATCTTGCAGTAGATATGTCATCATTCCATGTAACACTCCCTTGCTTCCAGCAGATAATGTTGCTGAATGTTTCTTTGATTTTAATCCGTGTCCTGCTGCCTCTACGCCAATGATTTCAGCATTGGTATCGATCAATGGGTAAAATGTTCCAATAGCGTTTGATCCTCCACCCACACAGGCAATTACCGTGTCTGGTGTTTTGCCGTTTATTTTTTTCATCTGTTTTTTTATCTCCTCTCCAATCACGCTCTGGAAATCTCTAACCATTACTGGGTATGGATGTGGTCCTACCGCAGAACCCAACAAGTAATATGTTGTTTCTATATTTGTAATCCAGTCTCTGATTGCTTCATTTATTGCATCTTTGAGCGTTTTTGAACCTGATTGGACAGGATGTACCTTGGATCCCAGTAAGTTCATCCTAAACACATTTAGCTTTTGTCGTATCGTATCTTTGTATCCCATGTATACTTCGGCATTCATTCCCAAAACTGCACATGCCATGGCAGTTGCAACTCCGTGTTGTCCTGCACCCGTTTCAGCAATGATTCTTTTTTTATTCATTTTTTTTGCAAGTAGGGCTTGTCCTAGCGTATTGTTTATTTTATGAGCTCCGCCGTGCAACAGATCTTCTCGTTTGAGATATATTTTTGCACCTCCTATACTATCTGATAGATTCTTTGCATAGTACAGAGGTGTTGGTCTTCCGGCATATTGTGTTAGGTAATAGTTTAATTCTTTTTTGAAATTTTTGTCATCTTTGAATTTGAGATAGTTTTCTTCCAGCTCTTCAACTGCAGGAACAAGCGTTTCTGGTATGTATTTTCCCCCAAATTCCCCAAATCTTCCATTCTTGGGATACTTCAAAATGCGTTCACCAATTTTCTTACCTGCTCTTCGATATTATCGCTTTTCATTATGCTTGATCCTATCAAGAATGCATCCGCTCCACATTTTTTTAGATATTGAATGTCTTCGGGAGTCTCAATTCCGCTTTCAGACAATATGGGCCTTGTTTTCTTATCCTCCTGTAATACCTTTTTTGTTGTATGTATGTCAATTTCTAATGTGTCAAGATTGCGATTATTTATTCCAATAATGTCTGCTTTGGTCTTTTGGGCATTTTCAAACTCTTGTTTTGTGTGCACTTCCAGTAGAATTTCCAGTCCTTGTTTATGTCCATAGTCAATAAACTCATCAATGTCTTTTAGGAAACCTTGATCAAACAAAGATTGGATAACCAACATAAAATCAGCTCCTATTTTTCTTGCAGCATCTATCTGTACTTTATCAATCATAATATCTTTCATTAGCATTGGTACATCTACTGCTTGTCGTACCTTCATAAAGTATTCAGGTGAACCATTAAACAGGTGTGGTTGGGTTAGCACTGATAATGCTTTTGAGCCTCCTAATATCATCTGATTTGCAATGCTGACTGGGTCTGCAAGTGTTCTGATTTTTCCCAATGATGGAGAAGAAAATTTTATCTCTGTCAGTAATGTGGCGTGTTGGTTTGTTTTGATTATTTGGATGAGATCCTTGTTTGATTTTTGCAAGTTTGCATCTATCTCATAAACCCCATCATCTATTGCAGCCTGCGAATTGTTCACAAGTTTCCGCAAAATATTTTCAGCCATTTACTATCTCCTTCAGTCTTGACATGTCTCCTGTATCTGCCACAAACCTCTCCAGTAATTGAAATGCTTTACCATCTTTAATTATGTTTAATGCAACTTCCACTGCTTCTTCAAAATTCTTTGATATGTTTGCAACAATCAGCCCACCTGCTGCATTTAGAGCCGTTGTTTCAATCATTGCCTGGCTTGATGTGTTGTTTAACACTTTGACAAATGATTTGACTGCCTCTTCTTTTGTTATCACTTGAATGTCTCTCAGTTTTGATTTGTGCAGTCCTACAACTTCTGGATCAATTGTGTTCATTAGTATTTTATCCCCACGTAACATACAGACTCTGTTTGTTGCACTCGTTGAAAACTCATCCATCCCATCCTCAGAACGCACCGTCATGATATTTTCCGCCCCTTTTCTTTTTAGAATTAGTGGTAGCCTATCAAGATACTCTGTTGAGAAAACTCCTATTAGTTGGTTTCTTACGCCTGCTGGATTTGCTAATGGTCCAAGAAGATTAAATGCTGTTCTCTTTGCAATTTTTTTTCTAGCTTCTGACACATGTCGCATAGCAGGGTGGAACTTTTGTGCAAACATAAAGCAGATGTTGTGTTTCTCTAATATCTCTGCAATTTTTACTGGTTCTGCATTTAGATCATACCCAAAATATTCAAAAATGTCTGCAGATCCGGATATTCCGTAACTAGAGCGATTTCCATGCTTTGCAACAACCCCACCTGCGGCAGCTACCACAAATGATGCCGTGGTTGAAACATTGAATGTTTGAAGTTTGTCACCACCTGTTCCACACATGTCAATAACCGTACCCGTGGTTTTAGGGTCAATTTTTAGTGAAAACTCTTGCATTTTGTCTAACATTCCTAATAATTCATCATCTGTCTCGCCTTTTTCAGACAAATATGATAGGAAATCTGCATTTTCTCTGTCGTTTGTCCTGCCTGACAGGATGTCTGTCATAACCTTATTGATCTCATTATATGTCAGGTCTGTCTTTTGTTGCAGCTTGAAAATTATCTCTGTGATCATTTTTTCTTTCTCACCTGTTCAATGAAATTTGCTAGAATTTTTTTACCATCTTCTGTCATTATTGATTCTGGGTGGAATTGAACTCCTTCTATGAGATACTTTTTGTGTCGTATTGCCATGACTTCTCCATCATCAGATGCAGTTGCCGTCACTTCGAGGATATCTGGAATTACTGTCTTGTCACCCACCAAACTATGGTATCTGGTTGCTCTGAATGGGTTCTTTACTCCGTTGAAGATCTCTGACTTCGTGTGGTTGACCAAGCTGGTCTTTCCATGCCTTACACATCCTGCATTTGTCACTTTGCCTCCAAACGCATTAATGATTCCTTGATGTCCTAAACATACTCCCAATATGGGAGTTGTTGGTCCTACATCTGTTATTACTTTTGAGCAAATTCCAAAATACTTTTTGTCTTCTGGAGTTCCAGGTCCTGGTGAAATTATTATTGCATCATAATTTGACTCTTTGATCTGTTGTATTGTTATCTTATCATTTCGAATCACATCACAATCAACTCCGAGTTCTCCGAGATACTGGGCGATATTGTATACAAATGAATCATAATTGTCAATGATTAGAAATTTCATTTTGATGCCTCCTTTAGAGATTGGAGCATTGCTTTTGCCTTGTGCTCTGTTTCCTTGAATTCATTTTCGGCAATAGAATCTGAAACAATCCCTGCACCTGACTGGACAAATCCATTTTTACCGTTAATGAAAATACTTCTTATTGCTATTGCAAAGTCACAACATCCATTAAATGAAAAATATCCTACTGCTCCTGCATACGGTCCTCTGGCTTCTGGTTCTAGTTCATCAATTATCTCCATTGCTCTGACTTTGGGAGCGCCAGAAACTGTACCTGCTGGAAATACTGCCTTGAATGCATCAAACATGTCTTTCTCTGGTGCCAATTGACCAACAACATGTGTAACTATATGCTGAACGTGACTAAATCGCTTTATCTGCATCAGGGATTCGGGGTGAACAGTTCCATACTTACATACTCTTCCAATGTCATTTCGACCAAGATCGACTAACATTGTATGCTCTGCCAGTTCTTTTTCATCTTCGAGTAATTCTTTAGCTAATTGCTTATTTTTTTGTTCATCATCTGTAATTTTTCTAGTTCCAGCAATTGGGAATGTTTCTACCTTGTCATTAGTAATGCGCACTAACATCTCAGGCGATGCACCAATTACTGTCTTGTCTCCGTGTTTTAGGTGATACATGTATGGTGATGGATTTAGATGCCTTAATGTTTTGTATAATGTGAGGTTGTCTCCATCTGTTTCAAATTCAAATTTTCTGGATAATACAACCTGAAAAACATCTCCATTATTGATGTATTTTTTTGCTTTGTTTACAATCTCTGAAAATTGCTTCTCATCTATATTTGCAGAAACCTCAGTTGCATGAAAATCCTCAAATCCATTATTGCTCATTTTTAGTTTATTGAATCTATTTTGATCATGATAAAAATAGAATAATTTTTTGCGCAAGTTATCATATAGAATTCCATCATCATAAATTCCAAACTCCATTAGTGGTTCTGGTGCATTATGTGTATCCGGAATATTTTCGACTATTCTGATTGCATCATAGTTCACAATCCCTACTGCTCCGCCAAGATATCGATAACTTTGATCCCTTGATTTTCCAAGTAGTTTTTTTAGTTCGCCAAACGGGTCATTGGTTTTGATAATTTCAGTTCTTTTTTCTTGAATGATTTCCACCTTGTCTGTATATCCTTTTATGATTACCTTTGGATCAAATCCCATTACTGATGTTTCCGCTAGTACATCAGGATCAGTTAGAGATTCAAAGAGAAACGAATGCGAATAATTTCTTGAAATTTTATTATAAATCTGAAATTGGTTTTCAGATAAATCTAGTGGTATTACTTGCGGTTCCGAGTTTCCAAAAATGTCCACCCATACACGAAATTCCAGCCGTTTATTATTTAAAGTGATGGGAATTCAACGTATTTGATTTCATGTATGGACTTGTTGTTTTACGTATATGTATAATACAGTACTAGTACGGTACCTTTATTAAATAGATGGATGTAGTACTTTTGACTCATGCAGGGGGTTAGACAAAGTTCAGCAATGTTACAAGATGTGCACTTTTATTCAAAGAGACAGATGTCATCTGTCTCAAAAGTAGAGTGTTATGTGTGTGGCAAAGGTTTGATGGATGGTCATTCTATTACTGCAAAAACGTTACTAAATGATACAGTGTTATTCTGTGATGTTCATTATCCGTTACAATAAAATGTTTCATTTGAAACTGTCCGTTTTGTTCTGTCTGGAATGTTTCGTGTAGAATTTATTCAAAGATTGGGTTTTATAAAAAATCTTTGTTTTTGATCATTAATCACATTATGATTGGCACTGGGATTTCTTTGTATTTTTCCTTATGGCTGGCAAAATTCCATTCTGTACATGAATGCTAACCACTACGGTATAAAATCTGCAACAAGGCTCTCTAAACAATGCAGAGATGACATGTTACAAATCTTGCATATACATTAAATGAAGTATTAAAAACGATCATGGTCAACCGTAGAAATTAGTAGTCCTATTCAAAGTCCTATTAAAACTTGTAGTGGAATTGATATGTATGATTTCTTAGCGTTCTTCTTAAGTAATTTCACAAAACCATGTTCAATGACAAAATACCTCTATATCATGATAACATCTGTGGCGATTCTAATGTCTGCCATACTTCCTTCCGCATTTGCAACCGATGATTTTAAGACGTCTCAAGGAGACGATCTTAAAAACAATCCTGCAGTTCAAGACATTCTAAAAAAGATAGAAAATTCGAGAAAAGAATTTGAGCAAGCAAAAGAGATACAACAAAAAAGATTAGAACATCAAAAATTTATCGACGAACAACGTGCACTTGCTAAAGAATCTCTAAGACAAGAGCTCGAACGAATCGACAAAAAATACGAAGACTTTACGCCTAAAAATGCTTTTGCAAGATTTGTATCTAACTTCAATACTACTCATCACGAAATCTATTGGGGACAATTTGACTATCTCCATACTAAGGTAGCACTTGCAAAAGAAGCAAAAGAATTCGTACTGGAACAGGGAGGCAGTTATGCTGATGCGATGAAACAATATGTCAAATTCGCAAAAATGTCAAAAATAGAAATGCTCAACGTAATTAGAGATCTAAATCTGAAACATGGATTTGCGCAAGAATCAATCCAATCAAATTTTGACATAAATGGCAAACTACCAAGATATGAAAATGATCTGGATGCCCCATGTTATGGCTGTACTGATAAAATAACCAAGATTCAGCTTGACACTGGGCAGGCAGTACTCATAACTCCTACAACGTACAAACCAATTCAATCGGAGACCGATACATTAAGAGAATCTTTGTCTCAACTCCAAAAGACATTCCTAGAATCAAAGGATACCGCATTACAGATGAAAATCATCTCTCAGATGAATGATATTGTAAGACAGATCCATGAACTCCGATAATCTATTTTTTTATCTAGTTTGTTCATGATCTACCTTCTTTTCTTTAAATATCATTAGATGCATTACAACATATGCCACAATTACAAATCACTGCTGCAACAATGGATAGAATAAAGAAAATAGTACACAAAACTCAGATACATGATGGCGACTATCTGGTCAATGAACTAATAGATATCTTTGAAAAAAAGATTAATGAATTGAAATAATTTGCCAAATTTGCCCTGTTGTTATTTGAAAATCATATTTAGAGGTGTCTGCTTATGATACTTTGTAACAAATGTTACAATGAACATCATGATCAATGTATGGGAAAATCTGGCATGTTTGATTGTGGATGCGCTTGTTTTAAAAAATAATACTAGGTGTCTTCATAATGCACTAGCAGCGTTTTATCCATTATTGGGTGTACTGCTATGATTTTGTCTCCCTTTTCTGCCAAAAAATCATTTACTACATCTTGAAGATAAATCCCTGATTGCAATTTATCTGCTTCAAAATATTTTATTTTGTGAACCATACATGCTAAATGATTGTGGTGATATAACAATGCTGTTATTATCTACTCAAAAATTGATTCATACCAAACCCCAAAAAGACAATAAATACTCCTGAAATTATTACTCCTACTACTATTCCTATTTTTACTACCAACCTCAATTGTTAAACTCTCTTTCAATTTCTTGAGCCATTGCCTCTAGCCTGCTTACATCTCCCAGTTTTCTAAATGTCAGTTTCTCTATCGTCTTGATTATGCTTATTGCTGCCCTGTATTGTGGGATTTCAGGATGGTTAATCTCCCCATACATTCCAATCCCTTGGATTCCATTTTGCTTTGCAAATCCTAAAATCAATCCATTAAATCCTGTAATTAATGATCTTTGTGGAGTCATATCGATTCCAAGTGTCTGCATGTGTTTTGTTAATTCCTTTGAGGTTGTTGTGACGAACGTCTTAGGTGTTTTGTCAATAATTCTATTAGTGTGAAACCCTCCCAAAGTATAGATGAATTTTGCAGAGTATTTTCTTGCAACATCTATTACATCTTGGCATAATTCATTTAACTCTTGATTTTCTTGTGGTTGGCCTGTTCCTCCGCCAAATACAATTAAGTCTTCAGTATATCTATAATCCCAATTCTCATTTGGGATGTCAATATATCCTCCATTGTCAATAACATATGTTGGAAATGGGGTTTTTGCAGTTCTGAATTTTTTTGTTGTGAGACTCTTATTGATAAAATTTACAACAATACTACCCACATTTCCCATATCCTGCATTGCTGCAATGATTATTGGTTTTTGTATGTTTGGCTCTTCTATTTGCAAAAACTTCATTGATTGGAAATTGATATTATCTGATTTGTATGTTATTGGTTGTTTGGGGTTTTTTTGTATTGATTATAGTCCCTGATAGCATCAATTAACTCCTTTAAACATATGGCATCCTCGTATCCTGATTCCTGAAGACGTTCCCAACATGATTTTATTTGCTCTTCTAAAACAAACAGCATTCTCTTGTCATCACAATGCATGATTGTGTTACGATAAAGCCTGATTTATCACTCTCTATTTGGTTGTGGCTGTGTTAGTTCTTCATTTTTGATGTTGCCTGTGGAAAAAATCCTATATTCGTGTAAACCTTTTGTATGTTCTAAAAAGAAATTTTTTAATAATGTTTCATAATACAAACGGTGATTTAGTATCTGCTGCTAAATCTCGGTCGTTTGGTTGCGGGATCAACAGAAACGACCGAACATTATCTATGTTGTAAAAATATTGATACTTGGTATTATTCTTCTTTAATTACTGGTTTCTTGATTTGAATTTCTAGTCCCTCTTCACGATTTTACTCTTTCTAGTTTACGACATGCCCTTTCATTTGCTTTTCTATCTTGCAAAAAATATTTTATATTTATTTATGCTATTGAAACAAAATATAACATTCTAGATAATTGTTTTATTGAGTGATTCTAAACCTGTGAAAAAATTAGAGTTGCCTAATTAGCTACTTCTAATTTTCAAATTATTTTTATGTTGAATATGCTAACAAGTTGGTATGAACAAATGTATGATTTGTGATTCTATGTTGGAAGTAGAACAGCGATGTAAGTTCTGTAATGGACCAACAAGATTGTTTTGTCACACATGTGGCGTAATGGCTAAGAAAATTTCTCATCCTGCATGTATGATAATTGATGTAAATAACATGTTGGTAAATTAACTTCAAAAAATCTTATTTTATACTTCTTTTGATCTGATGATAAAACGTTAGTGTTTGGAAGATCTTTTTATTTTCAATCCATGTGTTTTTAATCAAATCAATTATGATTAGATGTCTAGAATATGTGTTGTATCATATTTTTTAGTTTTGATGAGTTGATTATAATTTACGAACTATATTGTCCTGAGAATCGATAAAATTACCACATGTCTCGCACAACCAAAGTGTGACGTTATCCTCTTTTATCCATCTTGGGAGTCTTCTACTGTTACATTGTTTGCAAAATAGGGACATAATCCCTTGTATTCTTCCCTCTATTTGTACTCGCGTTACTGTTAGTTGTTTTCTACATCTGCCTAAAATATCTGATTTGCAAGTAGGTGGCATTTTTGAGAAATATCAACTTTGAGAATTTACTGCCATTTTTTCGTAATAGTATTCTTGCTTCTTCAGATCATTTTCTGAAATTATCCTACATTTCCGAAGTGGAACAAGACGAGATACTTGCTCATATGTGTTCATATCCCTTACATCTGCGGCATATGCTATTTGCAGCAGTGGTGATTTTTCTTCAATCATTGGTTTTGCTTGCTCATAACCTCCAGCTTGACGCATTCCACTTCTGTACAATCCAACATTCTTGCCCTTTGAAATCTGTGGATCTTGGTAACAACAAATTGCATACTCTCCATTAGATTTCTCAATGATTGTCAGCCGGGTGAACTTGTCACTCCATCTGTCAATTTCTGTGGTAAGATCCACAGATTCCTTCTTGTCTTCAAAAACTATTGACACTACCAATCTATCCTTTTCATATGCCCACGATATGCCGTAAAAATTTCCGTGCCACTCTATCTCAAAAGACATGGTATTTGTTTGAAAATTTCTCAAATTAAGACTTTCTACATGTCTACAAATTACTTGTCTTCTAATTTCGGTAGAATATTTGGTCTACGAGATTTTGCAGGTATGTTATTCTTTTTTTTGAAATTCCTGTTATTTTTGCAATCTCAGAGTCACTGTATCTGATTAGATCTTTTGCAATCGTGATATTGCATTCAAGAAATTGCTGTAATTCTTTTTGAGACAAGTTAAGAATTGTGATCGGATACAGATTATGTTCTTCAATTATCTTTTCTAGACTGTTGG
>PFFZ01000082.1:9235-14167 GCA_002781805.1 Nitrosopumilales archaeon CG15_BIG_FIL_POST_REV_8_21_14_020_37_12 | reverse complement strand
CCTGCAACAATTGCAGCGGCATTTGATAGATTCAAAATGCTATCACCAAGACTTACTTTTTTTGGTATTACGCCCCGCGAGACCTTGGTCTTCTTCTTTGGAACATGTAATTCTGGAACTGCAATACACATTCTAAGATTTGTCGGCGGATCGATTCTGATTATATCCAATGGATTTGTCTTTACAATAACAAATCCGCCAAGAACTGAGGCTGCAACGTTGTCATAATGTACTGATCCTGCACTTGCTTTCTCGCCAATTCCAGCAAAGCTCACAAGTGAGTTTTTATCCAATCTCAATCCGTATAGCTTGTCAAATGCTACTACAGTTGCAGCAGCAGAGGCAGCGCTACTCCCCATCCCAAATCCTGCTGGAACTCCTTTTTTGATCCGTATTTCTATACCATCTTTTATTTTGAACTCTTTTCTCAAGTTCTTGACAACCAGTCCTGCAGTATTGTTTTCAGGATTAGTTGGTATGTCGTCTTGCGTTACAATTGTTATTCCGTTTTGTTTCTTTTTTGTTAAGGTAATCTCGTCAAAAAATGCGTCAACTGCTAACCCAAACACATCAAATCCCGGCCCTAGATTTGCCGTAGATGAAGGTGCTTTGGCAGTTACAGAGTTCATTAATCCTCCACCTCTTCGCCTAAGTTAAGAATTCTACTCAATGCTCCTTCCAAATTCACCAATCCCTCACCAGTCACATTGGAAACAGGAATCAAACCCTGCGCAAACCCCCCCATATTCAATCCCCGTAAAATATTTGTGGTCAATGAATATGTCTCACCGTCTGCCTCTTTTGCAATTGCATCCTCTAACATCCTGATATTTGTGGACCACTGAAGAATATCATTAAGTTTTGTTCCAATCAGATCAGTCTTTGTAATTACGTTAATGGTTGGTAAATTCAATCTAAGTTTGATTGATGTTGCTAGGAGTGCAATAGAAACAAAATTCACTGGTGTGGTGATTAATGCACCATCAAATAGAAATATGCATGTTTTTTCATCAGTTGTAATATTTTCTACAAGAAATCTCCCACTAGAGCGGTACGCAAATAATTCAATTTGCCCTGGCGTATCAACTATAAGATAATCTGGGTTGACCCTGTTAACTTCATTTTGAATCTCATCAATTTTGGATGCTATGAGATCATTTGCCATAATCAAAGCTCCGTTTGGCCCCAAATCATAATTGTTCATTATAGGTACTATATCCACATAATCTCTGACATCAACATCGCAAGTATATGGCAGATTTTCAACACCGGGATCTAAATTCAGGACGGCTGTAAATGCTCCATTTCTTGCATAGTATTCATTTAATTTCGATGTAAGAAGTGATTTTCCAGAACCCGCAGTGCCTGCAATAAAAATTGTTTTCAATCTTTTCTAAGTATTCTTTGTTTGCTTATATTTCAAACTAGCTGGTTTTATTTGACACCTGTAAAATTCCAAAACGGAATACAAATCACAACTGAAATTCCACCTGATCTATAATCTACAACATTTCATGCAAATTATGACTGAAAATTATATTGTAAAAGAAGAGCATCTCAAAGACTTGGTTGTAAAATTACTCAAAGAAAGAAACTTTTCTGATTTGCAGCTTTTGGATTCGCTGTTTGCTGAGATTAAAGAAGAATTTCAAGCAAAGCAATAGATTTTTTATGTTTTCTGTCATTTTGTGCCTAAATCTAGGCGTGAGAATCTACTAGCAAGAATAATCAAACTTTCATATTTGCATCCTCAAAAAAATTATCAGATGAACTGGAGAATAATTGTAATTCCTGCAACCTTAATTCCAATTTTCATAATTGCAATTCAATTTGATATACGACCAGAAGACGTTCTTGCAATCGGACTCTTTCCATTTATTGGGGCTGTAGTGGCCATGATGATAAAACTTGGCATTCAAGGAGTAAAATTTGCGTATATTTCACAAAAATATCTTGGAAAGTTTGACTCATCACTGAAATTAGTAGGTGTGAGAGTTGGAAGTGAATTCATAAAATTTACAACTCCAATGTTTGTAGGCGCAGAGTTTGTTGTAATTTACTATCTGCACAAAAAGGGAGTACCGCCTTCAAAATCAACATGGATTGCAATAATGGATATTGTGACTGAAGTCTTTGCAGGCGGCTTGTTGTCAATCATGGCAGGAATTATTGCATTGCTACATGGGGCTTATGTTGTTGGAAGTGTAATTTTAGGCACAAGCGTCATAATCACTTCATTGTGGTTGGTGCTGTTTTTCCTTTCATCAAAGAGGACGTTTCAGGTTCCATCTGTACTTGCTAAACTTACAAAAAGATTTGGAAAAGACAAGGGGGAAAGATACATTGAGCAAACTAACATTTGGATGAAAGAAGTCTGTACAATGAGCAGAGAAAATCTTCGAACTACAGAATCAAGAAAAGTCTTTACAGTATCTTTTCTTTTGTCACTTGCCTCTTGGTCATTTTATGGAATATCATTTATGATCATCGCTTTTGGTACGGGATACATCATCAGCGCGTTTGATTCAATTATGGCAGTAATGGGAGCAAATGCAATTGGAAATCTGCCTATCACTGTTGGAGGATCTGGTCTGGCAGAATTTGGCATTGTAGCATACCTGAACGACTTGGATCCGTTTAATTTTGATATTCCCAAAGAAACTGTAGCATGGGATGCAGTCATTGGCTGGAGAATTGCAACATATTATGTTCCTATAGCCATTACATGGCTGCTGTTGGTCAAATTAGCCTTGAGCAAAATACCAAAGTCTGAAAAATTATAGAATCTTGTTTATGCTACGAAACAAACACATAGAAACCACTTTATCTCCAAACAAGTTTTTTCATTTATGGATTTTAAAAATAAGGTTGTATTAATCACGGGAGCATCATCAGGAATTGGAAAACAAACAGCAATCGAGTTTGCAAAAAAAGGCTCGCAAGTTATTCTTGTTGCCAGAAGAATGCCAAAGCTCGAACAAGTAGAAAAGGAACTAGAAAAATTCAACGTACCTGTCATGATTCAACAATGCGATGTATCTGATAAATTACAGGTCCAAACAATGTCTCAGGCAGTTTTAGAAAAATTTGACTCTGTTGATGTTCTGGTAAATAATGCCGGTTTTGCAATTTATGGGACAGTTTCTGATTTGACCGTTGAGGATATAGAATCACAGATGGCCACAAATTACTTTGGCATGATTTACTGCACCAAAAACTTTCTTCCATCTATGATAAAAAAGAAATCCGGACATGTTGTCAATGTAGCCTCAGTGGCTGCCAGTTTTGGATTGCCTGGAATAGCACCTTATTGTGCATCAAAGTTTGCCATGCTGGGATTCTCTGAGGGACTAAAACATGAGCTAAAGGGAACAGGCATTGGCATAACAGTTGTCAGCCCAATCATGGTCAGAACAGACTTTTTTGATCACCCATCATTTAAAAAAATGCCAAAGTATTCTCCCACATCTCTTAGTGCCACTACAGTTGCAAAAGCAATTCTAAAAGCAGCAAATTCGCCTAGGCTGGAAATTATTGTTCCATCTGTAGTTCGTGGAGCAGTATGGATGAAGAATACTTTTCCATATGTGATAAATCCAGTTGTGGGTTATGTGTTCAAAAAACAACTAGACTCTAAAGACTAGTATTATTCCTCTAAATCTTCATCTACAGATGCACTAGAACCAACGTCTAGCAATTCCATGGACTTTAATTCAAACTGGTATATTGCATTCATGTCTATCTCTTTTTCTTTTTGTAGATACTCTGAAACCTTTTTACTTAATGGGGCTTTGTGTTGATCAAAGGTGAATTCGTACACAACTCCCTTCTCTAGATCTGATGGTTTTATTTTCTTTGGCAGATCCATAGTTACAATATGCCTTCCATCCTCGACTGGATCATACAGCTGAGCATCTACTTTGTTATCGTCATCATAAATCTCAAGGATATATCCAGATCTCTTTAGTTCCTCAGGCTTCTCAAATTTGGCATTTTGAATCTCATCTGTAACCCAATCAGGAATGTCGTCTTTCTTTTTTGCCATAAAAAACCACTAGTTTTCTTGTTTTTCTTTTTTGCTCTTTTGCCACCATTCTAGGTAGTCATCTTGCTTGTCTTCTCGTGTCTTTTCCCTTTGATTTAGTTTGAATTTGATGTCAGAAACCTGCTCTCTTGTTGCATACAGTCCACATCTCTTACAAATAAAATGCTTAGTTGCAGAATCTAATTTCATAGGAAAATCAATCTCATCAAATAACTTGTACAAATCATCTCTGGAACGATCTTCTTCTGGCACATCTGCTTCATACTTTGCTTGGATTTTCTTTTTCTCTCTTGCAGTACATTCAGGACAGTTTGGCACTGATGATCTGCCCTAATTTTTTCCATAAAAGCGTTCCCACGTAATTATTTGATCGATTGTATCTGACACGCGGATTTTATCGTCATCCCTTGCGGTCCGTTCGCCCATCGAACATCCCGCGTGCCAGATACAAAAAAACTCTAAAAATATGTTTTATCTCTTTTCTTCTAGTGTCTGGGCTGCTATTTTTGCTGAATTTTCCGCCCCATTAGGAACAAAATTCTTTGCAAATTCACTCAAGTTTTCCTCAAATTTGTTGTAATTATTCTTGATTTTTGATATTGCTTTGATTACTTGTTTTGTTTTTATGGCCAAAACCCCCAAATCTCTCTCCTCGGCCCACTTGATGTTATTCGTATGCTCATCGTATACGGGAATTCCAATTATTGGCTTTGATTTGCCGCCAAGAATCTCACCCATTACCGTATGCGATCCATTAACAACTGAGTATTTACAAAGATTCAGCACGGTTTCTTTTTCTTGTTCTGATAGAAAGCCAACATCTATCTGAATCCAGTCAATCTTTTTTTCCAGAGCATCTGATATTGAATATCTTTTTCCATCTTTTC
>PFFZ01000082.1:2578-9088 GCA_002781805.1 Nitrosopumilales archaeon CG15_BIG_FIL_POST_REV_8_21_14_020_37_12 | reverse complement strand
ACTCTGAGTCTTGAATTAATTTCTCTAAATCTGACGGTGGCTCTTTTGTAATGCTTTTTGTATCTGTAAAATGTCCCACATAGATCACTTTATCTTTGACCTGTTTTGTAAAATTAAGATTGTATTCACACAAAGTATACGGTGGCGGAGAATCAGCTACAAGAATTTTTGATGCCTTTGCTATTTGTTTTGCCACAAAAACCAATGACGGATAAAAATAGGATCTTGATTTGTATAATTTTGGTCTAAATTGATTTGTTATAAACAGACTTGGGATGTTGCGATTTTTGGCTAGAATATTAGAGCCCATGTCGCCGTCATTTATCACCAGATCAAATTTTATTTTATTGTACAACTCTTTTTCCTGTCTCAAATAACTTGCGATCTGTTTTACAAGCGGTGGATTGTTATCTATTGGTAACAGCAAATTAAGCATGGACAAGGAGACGCTAGGTCCAAACTTTCCATCAATTGGCGTAGGCATCAAAACCTCATGAATTTGATCTTTATTGTTTGGAAATTTATCTATCAATTTTTGATATACATGATCTTTGCTGCAATAGTGAATCTCAAAATCTTTGATATGTTCTCCCAAAACAGAATTTAACCTCATCATTCTTGAATAATGACCACTTCCCCACGGGTAGATGAATTCACCTATTTTGTACATAAATCAAGCCTGTAAATGCTGTTTAAATTCTCAGTGATCCTCATCAAATGAATCAAGTATGTCATGAACATTATTTGGTCCTACCTTGATGATAACATCTTTTTTTGATTTGATGGATTCGTTGACAATCTTTGGCGAAAAACTTGGCACCTGATTTGCATTAATAGAGATTGATTTTTTTATTTTTTGAATGTTTTTTTCCAGTCCGATCTCTTTTGCATCACTAAATAGTCCATCATCTATGCCACTCATTGGAAGAACAGGAATCAGGTTATTTTCAAACACGCGCTTTACTGCTCTGTCTATAAAGTCTGATGAAAACAAAAGTGGAGACACTGCAATGGATACATGGCTTGTCTTTTTTTCTTTGGATATGTGCATCATAACTTCTAAAACCGAATTTACAAATTCTAGGTGGCTTTTGGCACCTGAACCTACAACTTTGATATGAAAAAACTCAAGATCAATTTCACGTTTTACAAGTCTAGGAATAATATGATTGAGCATCTTTGCCAAATTCATCAGCTCTGATTTTTGCCTGTAGCAGACGATAATTTTTGCATTAAATCCCTGCTTTATCGTTTCAAAACAAGAAATTGCGGAAATCTCATCATATACGGCACAAATTGTATTTTGATTCTCTGAAAGCAGTGGGACTCCTCCCAATCCTCTGTCTGAAAAAATACAAACATATGCGTTGTTTTTTGTTAGGTACGTGTACAGCAGTTTATCATAATCCTCTTCTGTTCCGGGTCTTGCATCCATGCTTGATTTTTTTTCTATAATTGAGGATGTTGCTGCAAGTTCTACGTCTTTTGTAAAGAATCCTTTGGATTCACCCTCGACTTTTACAAGAAATCTTTCTCCCTTTAGTAAAAGATTTCCTCCTATTGATGTGATCTCTGAAACAATTTCTTCAAAATTATTTTTAATTTGTCTTGCAATTGCAACTTTTTTGACTCCAAAAAGCAAATTTACTGCCGAAGATGCAAACACGGGATCATTAGCATCAATTAAAATTATATCACCATCACGCTTTACAGAGCTGAATTTCTGTTCCTTTATTTTTAGAATTTTTTTAATGTTGTCTATTAACTGAGAAATTTTGTTTTTAGAAAAGTCATTTGGAAAAACTATGACATACGAAGTCTCACTCATATTCTCTTTTTTCAAAGACACTTGTTTATAATTTAGGATTAAACCCGGGTAATCAATATAAAACAAACCGTTTAATTCTTTTTGTGACTAGATACACTCAGGAACAAGTAGACGAACTTAATGCAAAAATAAAAACTGCTGAAGAAGCTTTGCAGTGGACATCTGATAATCTTCATCCAAGAGTAGCCAAGGCATCCAGTTTTGGAGCCGAAGATGCGGCAATAATGGATATCATGTTGAAAATCAACCCAAAATTTCGATTCTTTACACTGGATACTGGCAGATTGCCACAAGAAACCTATGACATCATGGATGTTGTGAGAAAAAAATACAACATTTCAATTGAGGTATTGTTCCCTGACACCAAAGAAGTTGAGGACATGGTTAGGGAAAAAGGAATGAATCTGTTCTATGAAAGCGTTGAAAACAGAAAACTATGCTGTGAGATACGCAAAGTTCATCCAATTAACAGGATGCTAAGTACATTGGATGGGTGGATTACGGGATTACGAAGAGATCAGACTGAGATTAGAAAAGACGTCAGTATTTTCCAAATTGATCACGGACATGGCGGAATTTTGAAGATTAATCCAATTATTGATTGGACTTGGAATGACGTTCAAGACTATATCAAAAAGAATAATCTTCCTTACAACAGTCTATTAGACAAAGGCTATCCAAGTATTGGGTGTGAGCCTTGTACCCGACCTATCAAACCAGGCGAAGACCTCAGATCTGGCCGTTGGTGGTGGGAGCAAGGCGAGCATAAGGAATGTGGCCTTCATATAGAGCGTAAAAGGCGGGATTAGCGTATGCCTGAAAACTCGGCGATCAAACCACACGGCGGAAGCCTTGTAAATAAAATGAAAAAGACAGATCCAACTGGATTACACTCTATTACAATTTCTGAAGATCTTGCAAATGATGTTGAAAACATTGCCGACGGAATTTTTAGCCCGCTTGAGGGGTTTTTGGGCAAACAAGACTTTGAGAGCGTTGTTTCCAAAGGTAGACTGTCAAATGACTTAGCATGGACCATTCCAATAGTATTGGATGTTGATGCGCAAACCGCCTCCAAACTCAAGGAATCCGGTGATGTTTTGCTAAAAACTCCAGAAGGAGTAGGCGTTGCAATTTTGCATGTAGAGGAAACATTTACTTTTGATAAAGAAACCACCGCAAAAGGAATCTATGGTACAACTGATACATCTCATCCCGGCGTTGCAAAGACATTCTCCATGCAAGATCATCTTGTAGGTGGAAAAATTGATTTTATCCAAAGACCACCAGAGACTGAAATCAGAAAATACAGGCTGTCTCCATTGCAAACAAGAGAGGCATTCTCAAAAGCGGGATGGAAGACAATAGTTGCATTTCAAACTAGAAATCCGCCGCATGTGGCGCACGAAATGCTCCAAAAAACATCAATTACAACCAGAGACGGCGTATTTGTAAATCCAATCATTGGAAAGAAAAAGTCTGGCGACTTTGTCGATGAAGTAATCGTAAAATCCTATGAAACAATGATCAAACACTATTATCCTCAAAACAGATGCCAACTGGGAACATTGCATACGGAAATGAAGTATGCTGGACCAAAAGAAGCAATCCACCATGCAATAATGAGACAAAACTATGGATGCACACACATCATCATAGGACGAGATCATGCCGGCGTTGGAAGCTTTTATGATCCATTTGCAGCACAAAAAATATTCTCTGACTATCCAGAGCTTGAAATTGCACCGGTATTCTTTCCTGCATTCTTTTATTGTAGAAAATGCCTGACATACACAAATCCTAAAGCATGTCCACACGATGATGATGCAAAAGAGCAGATCAGTGGAACAAAACTGCGTGAAATGATTCAAAATGGACAGGCGCCATCTGAATTTATCCTAAGACCTGAGGTCTCAAAGGTAATCCTTGATTATCCAAATCCATTTGTTGATTAGATATTTATTCACTCTGACTTGACTTTGCTTGTGAAACATCTAGTTGTTTTATTTTTCATTACTGGATTTTTTATCTCACCAGCTTTTGCTCAGGAGCTAAAAAACCCGTCATTGCTTATTGATACTATAGAAATCCCTGCAGAAGAGTTCAACAAGATCTCAAGGGATGCAGTCATTGTCAAAATGGACAAAGCACACGAGATAAGTTGGCAGGCAACAATTGACAACAATTTGCTTTACGCAAACCCAAGCGGAAATGCAGTCTTGAAAATATACAATATGGAAGATCCTAATTTGTTTATAGAGATTGGGATGGGTGCCAAGCCTGATGAGAAGTTCTGGGTGGCAGTCCAGACTGAAAAGGAGGGATACATTGTAGTCCACCGTGATCTTGAGCGTGGTTGGTTTCCAGCAGCAAAAGTCATTGTATCTTATACAGAGAGAGCAGGCCTGACTGTAAACAATGGTGCAAGAATTGTCGTCACTAATCTAGATATTGGCAAATTTGCATTTGATTCCTACTCTATACACGGAATGGAGAGCTATTCTGATCCCCCTGCAGTAAACTCTGGAAGCATGATAGTTGAATTCCTCTCAGGGGATCCGTCAAAGAACGCATTTGCATTATTTCCATTTTATGTGGCAGCAGGAGTCGGAGTCATTGTTGGAATATTATACCTGACTAAGAAGCGTTCCTAGTTTTATAGAACTTGCAGACTTTATTTATCTTGCAAACATTGCACATTGGCGATACTGGTTTGCAAATGTTTTGACCATACATTACAAACGTATCATTTATCTCAATCCAGTATTTTTTTGGGATCTTTTTCATTAGTTCCTGTTCTGTATCTTCAGGAGTTTTTGTTTCTACCAAACCCAACCTATTTGAAATTCTATGCACATGAATATCAACAGGTATAGCTGGCTTGTCATACGCGTAAACCAAAACACAATTTGCAGTTTTTCGTCCCACTCCTGGCAGTTCAACTAATTTATCCAGATCATCAGGTACTTTTCCCCTATATTTTGAATCTATGATCTTTGCAACTTCGATGATCCTTTTTGACTTGACGTGATAGAATCCTATTGGTCTTATTATCTTCTCTACATCCTTCAGTTTTGCATTTGCCAATTCTTTTGCATTTTTGTATTTTGCAAATAATGCTTTGACAACTTTGGTTGTGCTTTCATCTTTAGTTCTGGCAGACAAAATTGTTCCAATCAAGATGCTAAATGGGCCTCCTGTCTCTGCCTCGTGCAGTTCTCTTAATGCAGTCATCCTGGGAGGCTTTACGGAATTCATAGTATCCATCATTTGGCGAAGAATTTTCTCCATCTGTATCTGTTTTTACGTACAAGTATTATATCTGTAATAACACAACTCCAACTGTTGGAATTAACAAAGGAAGAAGAATCTGCACTCAAAGGCGAGCAAGGCGAGATTCTGCAGATGGCATACAGAATACTTGTTGCAACAGGCGAGGCAACTGATGCTGAAAGATTAATTCCAATTGAATGGGCTCATCTTTCAGGCGTAAACTATAACACCATTGGTGATGCTGGCGAGGAGTTTCTCTCAAAAATCAGCAAAGACGCCAGAGTCAAGGTCAGGACCACGCTAAATCCGATGGGATTTGATATTGATAATGTGTCAAATTATAAACTAGATGACAATTTCATCACAAAACAGCTATCAATTAAAAATTCTTATGAGACAATGGGGGTTACTCCGTCATTTTCATGTATTCCATATGAGATCTTTGATATCCCAAGGGAGGGAACTCAGGTATCTTTTGCAGAAAGCAATGCTGCAATTCACGCAAACTCTTTTGATAAACTAAAAACAAACAAGGAAAGCGCATTTAGTGCACTTGCAAGTGCCATAACTGGAAAAAGTCCCTACTCTTCACTACGAAAAGACGATACTCCAAATGTCACAATCAGAATGAAGGTGAATGATCCAAATGAGCTGACATATGGCATGTTGGGTTTTTTTGCAGGAAAAGTTGGAGACAACTCTGTAAACATCTCAGGTATTGGAGAGATGGACAGACGTAGCTGCAAGGCATTATGCGGAGGAATGGGAACATCTGGGACATGTGCAAAATTTAACTTTGGTGATGGAGATCCTGGCTGTGAAAAAGTTGACTTTGATGATAAAGAAATGCAAAATGTTCATGATGAATTAAACACTTCTGAAAAAGGAGATTTGATCACACTTGGCAGTCCGCAGTTGGGATTGGAGGAAATATCTGATCTTACGCACAAACTCAAAGGCCGCTCTTTTAAGAAACGGTGCATGATATTCTGTCCAAGAACTGTCAAAGAGCAGGCACGAAAAATAGGCTATACAAATGATCTTGAAAGGGCAGGATGTGAAATTCTTTCTGATTGCTGTACATGTCTTACTCCGCTGATTAGCAAAGATGATGTTGATGCAGTAACTACCAACAGCATCAAAGGTGCGTTCTATCTCAAGAATTCAAACGGCGTTGATGTCAACCTCAAGCCTCTTTTGCAAATAATTGAAGATGAAACGCAATGAAAATTCTAGTTAAAGGAAAAACTCGAGGAACTGTTCTAAAGTCAAACGATCCTATTAATTTCCTAGGAACAGTTGACAAAAAAACTGGCATAATTAGCGACAAACATCACAAGCTATACGAAAAATCAATTAAAGATACCATTTTGGTCTTTCCTTCAGGTGTTGGAAGTAGCGTTGGAGCA
>PFFZ01000082.1:2214-2356 GCA_002781805.1 Nitrosopumilales archaeon CG15_BIG_FIL_POST_REV_8_21_14_020_37_12 | reverse complement strand
CTTCTTTGAAGACAATACCTTCAAACTTTTGCACCTCTGTATCTTGTTTCTTCCAGTAATCTTTTGGTAGTCCTGCCTTCTCACACGTATGCTCTAGAAACTCTTTTTCATTCCAGCTGTATTCCACTGGCACCTGAGGCAA
>PFFZ01000082.1:1979-2121 GCA_002781805.1 Nitrosopumilales archaeon CG15_BIG_FIL_POST_REV_8_21_14_020_37_12 | reverse complement strand
TTTTTTTGGAGGTGTCAAAACCGTCACTTCAAACGTAATTGACTCAAGCTCGTCTGGTTTTACTGGGGAGAATCTTGGATCCTCCGTTGCAGCTGCAATAGCGGCACCCTCTAATGCGTTGTACAGTTTTTTTTCAGGAAGT
>PFFZ01000082.1:1063-1759 GCA_002781805.1 Nitrosopumilales archaeon CG15_BIG_FIL_POST_REV_8_21_14_020_37_12 | reverse complement strand
AGATTTCTAATATGTGTGCCTTCCCAGTACAACTTGTTACAGCTTTTGCATTTCCAAAACTTTTCATTTTTATCGTACACATTTTTAGGTACCATATCTTTTATGGATATCTTGTCTACATGTTCGGTAGTAGAGTTGCATTTTGGGCATCTAGCTGTATTGCCATCAATCTGAAAAACATCCAAATTAACATGATCAAGTATTTCGTAGAATTGCTCTATTTCATCATCTTTTGTAATAAATATTGGCTTCATTCCAATTTTTTGGGATTTTTTTACAAGAGCTTCGTCTCTTGAGATGATTATTCTGCCTTCCTCTTTTGCTGAGTTGATTAGTTTCTCATCAGTAATATCAGCAAAATATTTTGAATCATACCCTAATAATCTTAATTTTCTTGCAACGTTTCCCAACATTGCATCTACAAAAAACAAAATGTCACTTTTATGAGGCATCGCCAAAACCAACTTCTTTGATTTGACTTGGTCCTGACGGAAGAACCCTCACAAAGTCATCAATGTTTATGTTCTTTGCAATCTCTTCTCGTATCTTGGAAAACTCTATTCTGATCTTCTTTGCAGTCTCTACCATCTCTGAACCATGTGGCTCAATTATTGCATAGCAGATGGAACTTTTCATTATTGGCTCTGGTGGTCCACAAGTTAGAACATAGCTGTCTTCCTGAGGAATAATTCCCAC
>PFFZ01000082.1:854-996 GCA_002781805.1 Nitrosopumilales archaeon CG15_BIG_FIL_POST_REV_8_21_14_020_37_12 | reverse complement strand
AGAAACTGTCCACTTGGAGCCGACTTTTTTACCTGATCTGGATTAACCCAGTATGTCTTCATGCCATACAATCCTTCCCTCCATGCTCTGCTAAAACATGCGGTTGCATGAGCCACCTCATTCATGCTTGAATCTGGCGCAT
>PFFZ01000082.1:0-845 GCA_002781805.1 Nitrosopumilales archaeon CG15_BIG_FIL_POST_REV_8_21_14_020_37_12 | reverse complement strand
CTTTTAAAATAAAAAATGGTGAACCATGAATCTCACCGTGAAATACTCTGTCGTTTTTTCCAAGATGCTTTCTTACCACGGCCGAGTTTGATGCTGCATCACGTCCGCCAATTGCCAATAACCCATCTGAAGTAAAGAACCACCTGTATCTTTCATACCAGTTTTTCTTGCGAATATCTAAAACTGTAACAGAATTTTTCTCAGACTCTGTTCTGTTTTGAAGTTTTTCCAATCTTTTTTTGGTGTTTTCTTTGATCTGCTCAATTGATTTTATGGCACCTGACTGTCGCTTTGCCTCATTGAACAATACTGATGCAATTGATTGCAACGAAGATTCAGTGCTTATCTGAATTTTCTGGTCATGAATTACTATAAATGATATGCCCTTCTCTTTTGTAATCTTTGCATTGAGCCCTTCCAAGATCTCTTTTGCTTTTGGCTCCTCTATTGATAGAATACCCTTTGAGACCATCTCAAAGAGGGAGTTTGCAACCTTTGTTATGTAATTTGATTTTTCTTTGACTGTCTCTATTGCCTTTTCTTGCTCTGCAATCTGACTTTGAAGCTCTTTTATCTTCTTATCAGAGCCGCTGGACTGGATTGACTTTCCTTTTGTAACTATATCTTCTGTAAAAACAACATCCAACCCCTCAATGAAACTATTGACTTTGGTTACATTTTCGCCGTCTCTTCCCAAATTTACTGGCAAAACCTCTGTTTTCTCATTGCGAATTATTACTGGTTTATGATTGCCAGAAATTACATCTGTAACAATCTCTTTGGTTGTTTTGTAGATCTTTTCTATCTCTTGACTTGTAAAGTCACTGCCTACCTTTTTTGAATCA
>PFFZ01000043.1:12961-14952 GCA_002781805.1 Nitrosopumilales archaeon CG15_BIG_FIL_POST_REV_8_21_14_020_37_12 | reverse complement strand
ACTGTGATGGGCAACATGCCTAAAATCCAGAACAGTAACTCCAGTTCTAATGGCATTTGCCAAACTTCCGTCACAGTCTAACCTTTGAAATGACATGAAGCCCTCTAAATATATGCCAAAGATTGGAACCTTTGATGGTGCCGGATTTTGGAAAAATGCATATGCTCATCAACGAGGAAAATTACTAAAATTAGTAAAAGTCCCAGAAGATCAAATAATTGCCCTGGTCAATAAACAATATTCTGAACTTCCACCCGCACTAAAATATGACATAGAGACAAGTGGTATTCAAAAAAAGGATCTATTTTAAATTCGAAATTCATTTTAACAAGATCATTTAGTGAACCTTATGTCAAATGTAACTTATGATGATTTTGCAAAATTAGATATTCGTGTTGCAAAAATTACTGCAACCGAACCCATACCCGGCAAATCCAAAATAATCAAAGGAACAATAGATTTAGGCAATGAAACCCGCGATGTAATTATAGGAGGTGCCCAATACTATCGACCTGAAGACATTGTAGGTAAGATTGTAATTGTAATTGCAAATCTTGAACCAAAAACAATGGCTGGCATTGAATCAAATGCAATGCTTTTGGCTGCAGATGTTGATGATAAACCATTTTGGTTAACTGTTAACGAAGATGTTCCATTGGGAAGTCCAATCAAATGACAAAAATACCTTTTAACCAATAACTCGTCATATTGACTTCAAAGTGCTTTTCTGGTTGATACTGTTATAGTATTTGTGTGATTAATGCTGTTTCTAAAATGAATATGATTTGCAATCTAATTTATGAAATGAATGAAATGGAGGATTGACCTATGTTTAGTCATAGATCATTAGGTCTTTTTCTTCTAATAATGCGTGTAAATTGTTTACAGATCTGTAAACGTCTGGTTCTTTTTTAGCTCCAGTACAGACAAGTTTTCCTGATGAAAATAACAAAATTACTGTCTTTGGATCTAGCATTCTGTGAATAAGGCCGGGGAATTGCTCTGGTTCATACATGCTTCTCGGTAAAGTCCTCGCTGCTTGTTCAAGATGTATCTTTCCGCCCAAGTTAATTGAAGCTACGATATTTTGAATTTCTACTACTGCATCTTTTTTAACTTTAATTCCGCCCTTTCGAAGTTTTTGAACTACTGTTTTTACTGCTTTACGTGCCATTTCTTCTGATTTGGAACCAGTACACACCATTTTTCCTGAAGTGAAAATCAATGTCGCTGTCTTTGGACTTTTTAATCTAAAGACAAGTCCTGGAAATTGATCAGGGTGATATTCCACATCTGGGAATGTTCGTGTGATCTCATTCAAATCCATCTTCTGATCTACAGAAGCCGAGGCTACAACATTTTCCACGCTTACAATAGGTTTTGTTTGTGGCATATTCAGATTTTTTCTATCTGAACTATAATAAAAGCACTCGCCATTTTTTCACCTTCCAGTAGATAATTTTTACAATTTTTCTATATCAGATCATATGGGTTTACCTATACGAATGATTTAATTTGGCTCATACGATCCTCGAGTCAGTGGATTTTACTAATCTTGATTTTGATCAGCTGTTTGGATTTGGGGATGATACAAATCCTCTAATGATGCTGATTTGGATTATTCCGATCGTTCTTTTCATTTTTTATGGACAAAGAATACAGTTGCAGGTCACATCTGGAGAAATCAAAAAAGCGATAAAGAAATTAGAATTATTCAAAAATGAATCTAGATCTGAGTTATTGTCTTATGTAAACAAATCCATGAATCCAAAAGAAGATCCCACAAAAAAAATTGATAGATTTTTGGATTACTTTACCATAATGCCTGTAGATATGGATCCTAATGGGATTGTACAGAAGGTTCGTCATATTGTAAGGGCAAGAGAAGATTTTACACGAAACCATGTAAAATCACTGTCTTCAAATACTAATGAGTTTGAGTTAACGAAAATTCAAACTTTGTTGGAGATTGCTACGTCGTTACAAATGAT
>PFFZ01000043.1:11088-12921 GCA_002781805.1 Nitrosopumilales archaeon CG15_BIG_FIL_POST_REV_8_21_14_020_37_12 | reverse complement strand
CAAAATAACTACCCATTGATTTTACCTTTGCAGATGATTCTTCCTTTTGTAATGGAGGAAGCAGAGGCAATTCATAAGGCAATTCTTGCCTTTAAGCTTGGACAACCTGTAGGTGATGGTATCGGTCCTATGGTTGTTGGAAAAATGATGTTGGATACTAAGAAAGAAACCGTAGCATTTCAAACAGTTATGGGGACAACCGAATATGATGGACGACAATTATTTTTACTCAAAGCTGAAGGTCCTGGTTCTACCGTTGGGCGGCCTGGTGATGCAGTTGAAAAGATCGTTTCAGAACACAAGCCTGACATCATAATTATGGTTGATGCTGCATTGAAAATGGAAGGTGAAGATTCCGCAACTATCGCACAAGGATTCGGTGCTGCAATTGGTGGCATTGGAACTGAACGTTATCAGATTGAGGCCATTGCAGTAAACCATGCAATCCCGATCTTTGCAATAGTTATCAAACAATCTGTCAAAGAAGCAATTACACTAATGAGCAAAGAAATCGCAGACAAGGCTGATGAAGTACGTTCACAGATTTATGAAATGATACATGATAACACAAAACCTGGTCAATCTGTTTTGTTGATTGGAGTTGGGAATACTTTGGGGGTTCCACAATAATGTTTTCAAAAGAAAAAACGATCGTACCATATACTCTCGAACGATGTAATTTGTGTAAAACAGAGTACAAAAGAAACTTTAAGGAAGGTGATTTTTTATTCTCCTCTACCAATAAATGTCATTCTTGTGATGGGATGATGATTGTTGAAAAAATTTTCGGCGAGCCTTTAGAAAAATAATCTCTGTAATGTTGTTAAATATTTTCAGAGAGTTGTCACTGTGACTCCGTTTTCATTTGGAATGAATGTATGTTCTGCCTGTGCGACTCGTTGCTCGTTAATCTCGATTAATATTGGGTATGCTTGAACTGCTTTTTTCTTAATCAAATACTCTAGAGATTCTCTCGCTTTCTTTTCATCCCATTCTTTTGTAATCCATCTTAATGCAAATGGCAACATGTTGAATCTTTCCCAAATAAAATCAAGCAATTTGTCTGCCTGTTCATCCTTTGTCTTTTTTCTTGAATTAAGTGCGAAAATATTCTTTATTTTTCCATTTCGCACAAATCCCCCACCGTTCTCTGTAGTTACAAAAGGCTCACATGCATATGCTGTATTTTCTGATAATGAAAATCCACCAATGGACCAAATATTTGGAATTGATCTACCTGCATGAATTGTATACTGTTCTAGTGAATGGCCACTTAGATTTGCAATTGGCTTGAAGCCCATTTGTTTTATCGTTGCTTCTATGGTTCTTCCGATATCGCTTGCTTTTACTCCTGCCTTGATCATTGACATTGCATTACTTAATGCATCTTCAGCTGTCTGTACTAATCCATCATATTGTGGATCATAGCATACCGTGACTGCAGTATCTGCAATGTATCCATTAATCTGTGCTCCAAGATCAATCTTTACTAAATCTGAATCTTTGATTGTAATTGGATCGTTTGGTTCAGCAGTATAGTGCGCTGCAATTTCGTTGATACTTGTGTTTACTGGAAATGCACATTTTGCACCACGTTTGACTATCTCTCCTTCTACCTCTTCACAAATTTCATAAACCGTTTTTCCGATCCAGTTCTTTTTTCTTACCATTTCTCTTACTTCAGCAGCAATTTTTCCTGCTTTGATATAGTCTTCTAGTTGCAACGTTTGATTGTTCTTTTATGTGCCTTTAAAATCATTATCTGTCAAGCTTAAATTGGGCGACTTTTACGATTTACTGGGATCGTGGTCTAGCTTGGTATGATTCTGCGTT
>PFFZ01000043.1:10618-11031 GCA_002781805.1 Nitrosopumilales archaeon CG15_BIG_FIL_POST_REV_8_21_14_020_37_12 | reverse complement strand
ATTATCAAATTACTGTACACTAAAGGTTGCCGAAGCAATGAGGAAGAGTTAGAGTAATGATTGTAAATGATGTAATTTTTTGTCTCACGATCTGAGCTCCGGCACGTTTTTATGAATTACATCAAACTTTCAATATCTTGAATTTTGAGAGACGAGATATTCTCCTGATTGTGGGACTTTTGCTATTCATGGTGGGCTTGCTTCCATTCATGGGTCCAATCTATGCTGTGTTGATTATTGTATCTATGTACTTTGGAATCAAAATTTATGTTGGCAGAAAGAAAAAATCTATAGGAATGGATGTTGGTGAAGGAATCTGTGTTGACTGTGGCTCCAAAATAATCAACAGTATGTGCCCTAATTGTAATTCTGCTGACAAATAATTTTTACATATGATTAAATCAGTAAATTAA
>PFFZ01000043.1:0-10594 GCA_002781805.1 Nitrosopumilales archaeon CG15_BIG_FIL_POST_REV_8_21_14_020_37_12 | reverse complement strand
TAGTCTAGTAGACGAGCTGTTAATGTATTGTGTTCTGATTGTTGAATGTGCTCCCAACACTAACGCCTTCTTTTAAATATGCTGAATTTCTTCGCATCCAAAGAAATGATTGTTGGATTTCAGAGGGATGATTCATACGGATCTCCTAAATACCGAAAAGTTATAATCTACATATGAAAAATCATAGAAAAATCATTTCTTTTATGTCAACTTTAACAATTAGCTCAACTTTTCCTCAATTTCATTCTAAAATGAGGCCATTATTGATTCAAAGTAGAAGTTGGCAATGATCAGAACACTCTCTATTTTATTCTCTATTCTTCTTTTGTGGGCATTTGTAATTCCTGCAAGTGCTCAATATTCAAATCATGTAGTGATAAATGAAGTTGATCTTAATCCTCCTGGTGATGATTCTACAAGTATTGTTGAATGGATTGAACTTTACAATCCTACTGACTCTAAGATCGATTTGGGTGGATGGAAAATTGCTTCTACAACTGCTCTGAAAAAAACCATGACTATTCCTACTGGAACCTTTATTGACTCTGGGAAATTTTTGACATATTCTTATCAGACTCTCTGGTTTGCTGATTCAAATGAATCTGTTGAACTTCGTGATGCCACTGGGGTGGTGGTTGATAAAACTCCTTTACTATCTGATTTGAAAAATGATTTCTCTTCATGGCAAAGACTCTATGATGGGTATGATACTGATTCTATAACTGATTGGAAATATGTTGTGTCTAATGCTGGATCATCAAATGGAAAACAAGTAATTTCTGAAGAAAATGGAGGCGTATCTGTAACTATATCTACTGACAAACCCAGTTATTTGTTTGGCCAAACTGCGATTATCTCTGGAAGTGTTTCAAAAGAACTTGTAATTACCAAACCCTATTTTCAACCTGAGAAAATAGTCCTTTCAATTACGGGACCTGATTATAAAAAAATGATAGAGTTGTATCCTGATATGAACCTAAATTTCAAAACCACTTTGAATCTTCAAAAAGTACTTGGAATAAACGAAGGTACCTATAATCTATCTGTAACTTATGGTGTGGCAACTTCTTCCACCAGTTTTTCTGTTGGTGACAAAATTATTATTGAAGATGTTTTAGAACCTGGAACTATTAGTATTGCAACTGACAAGTTGGAATACATTCCAGGTCAAACACTTACTCTTACTGGAATGACTTCTGAAATAATTCCTTTTAAGGGCTTACAATTTACTGTAAAGGATCCTAATGGGAAAATAATCTCTAATGGTAGTCTGTACCCTACAAATGGTAAATTCATTACTACTATTTTTCTTAGCACTGTAAATCCTGTTTATGGCACTTATGAAATAATTGGTGAATATTTTGATAAATCTGCCATAACCACATTTACGGTTATTGAAGATTTGAAAGAAGATAAACCCATTTCCCTGTGGACAGACAAACCAGTATATGGGTTAGGTAGTACAGTCCAAATCACTGGAAGATTAAACAATGTATGGGTTAATTCATTAGATTTACAAATCTTACAAACAAAAAATATGGTGCTTAGCTCAGATGGTGACTCTGGTTTTAAAATCCTTGACCTTGTGAGAATTCAGGGTGATGGTACTTTTTCATATTCTTTTCAGATTCCTCAAAATAATCTACGTTTAGGTGATTATCGAATCACAGTTTCAAAGGACTTGGGGTCTGCCTCAATTACAATTCCTGTTGTTTCAAATCCTGATGAGTTTATTGTTACTGACGATCTCCTTTCTCTGACTACGGGTAAACCTGTTTATGATCTTGGTGAAACGTTAACTGTCTCTGGATTTATCAAAAATCCCTCATCTCGGTCAAGTTTTCAAACTGATGTTGTTAATCTTTCAATTTTAAATGAAGATGGAACTCCGCTGAAAATTATTGGCTTGTCTGATGTTTTCAAGCAGGGAGGCGCATCTGTGTCTTATCAATTTACATCAATCCCTGACAAGTCTGGCAGTTTCTCATTCAAAACCACTCTTGCAAAAAATGTTTTTCATGAGGGCACGTTCTTGTTAAAAGCAAAATATCTTGATTTACAAAAAACAATCCCGATAACAATAGTTGATCCTCTGAAACTCAATGATCGTTCTTCAATCACGTTAAACAAGCAAATCTTTGGACTGGGTGAAGTTGTCACTGTGAATGGGATTCTTCCTCCTACTGGTGATCGTTCTGTTTCTATCTCTTTGACCAAACCTGATGGGAGTGTGTTGAATTCTGGTGCTACTGTGGATAAACAAAGATTTACTTGGACTTGGACTACTCCTATTACCGAAAAACAATTGACTGTCAAGTCTGATGATCGTTCAGTTTCAAAAACAAATTATGGTATTTACAAAATCCGTATCTTCACTCCATCTTATGGAACTGATGTTTTCTTCAAAGTTTCTGCTAACCCTGAAAATGATTCTTTATCCCTTACTCCTGTCTATGTTACTACTGAAAAACCTCTTTATCATGCAGGTGAAAAATTAAAAGTACTTGGAAATGTAATTAATAGGCAACAAGGTAGTGAAGGACTTGTTATACCTGAACGTGTTACAATTAAAATCCTTGATGGCAAGTTCCCGTTTAAACAAATTCATGAATCACAAATCTATCCAAACCAAGGCGGTGAATTCCAGAGTATATTTGAATTACCTGTCACTATATTCTCAGAAGGCGAGTATATTGTCAATGCATTATATCTAAACAAAAAGGCTGTATCCTCATTCAGTGTGACAAATGATTTCGTATTTGGCTCAAGCGAACCAGTGACTTTGTTATTGAATACTGACAAATCTCAATACTATCCAGGCAATGTTGTTGTGCTTTCTGGCAAACCCAGTAAATTGATATATCTTGAGAAATTTGATGTAAGCGTAATCAAGAAATCTTCTGATGAAATTACATGTGGTGCATTTTTCTGTGGTAAACACGTTGGTAAAGTGACTACTATCAGACCTTCTCCTTCTGGTTCATTCACGCATGAATTTCCAATATTAGATTTGCCTACAAGCATTGGTACATATGAAATAACTGTTGATGCTGGATTTGAAACAAAATCTATAAGATTTGATGTAATAGAAAAACCTGCAGTTGAAAGACTGTCTACAATAATTGAAAAACAAAACAGAATCACTGAGTCGCAAATATCTATCATGACGCAACGACAAAATATTGATAATTATGATGTTGCACCTCGTGTAATTTCTGGTTCTTTACTTACAAATGTGGTTGATCAAACAACCGTAAATCTTCGAGTAACTTCTGAATCTGGTATATGTGTAATTGGGCCTGAACTGGAGTGTTTAGTAAATGAATCTACCAGAAAACCTGGGCAAATTTATGATGTTGTAGATGTGGATGGTGTTCCTATGAAAATACGATACAGTGGTTCAGATGTCCGTCTTGAAAAATTTGATATTTTGCCAGAATCATCTGATGGCTTTTTGCCTGACTCTCTGTGGAATGTTGATGTTGTAAAAGATGGTGATCAGGTTTCTAGATTTTATTATAAGGTAAATTATAAAACATTAGAGTAGATTCAAAAGACACATTTTGTAACCAACTGTGTATTGAAACTTCAAGTATTGATGTTTTATCAAGATGACCCAAAAAAATGTACTGCAGCAAAAATAGTGAAATTCGGATTTGCAAAAAATGTAAAAAAGATATCTGATGCCAGTCTTGTGCTAGATCCCTTTTCAGAGCATATCTTGATCCCTAAAGACCGATTTCTAATTAACACTATAGTAGGCATTGATTGTTCTTGGAATTTGGCAGATCAAGCATTTTCACAAAAATTTAATGGAATTAAACGAAAACTACCTCCATTACTAGCTGGAAATCCTGTAAATTATGCTAAACTTAACAAACTAACTACTGTTGAGGCATTATCTGCCGCACTTTTTATTTTAGGTTTTAAACAGGAATCACTTACTCTTCTTGATAAATTCAAATGGGGTCATACTTTCTATGAACTCAATCATAATCTTTTAGATGAATATTCTAAAATTGAATCTGAATCCGAAGTATCTGCAATTCTTAGGGATTATGGCTTGTCTTAATCAATTTTATTTTTTTGATGGCAAAAATTATTGCGATTGTGATTGTTACTGTACCTAGAATCCAAACAATTTCACCAATCTCATGCTTGTCAAATTTCACCTCATCTTGATTAACTTGTGGTAATGATTGTTCTCCTTTCACGACAAAAAAACTAGTGGAATAGAAATCTGGTTTTAAAACTTTTTCAGACATTGCAAAAATTTTGAGATCATTTACTCCCTCTTCTGTTAACTGATTTGATACTTTAATTCTCACTTTATCTGCATTTACTTTGATTGTTTCTGTGGATGTTATCTTTCCTTCATTATTTGAAAGAAAATACAATACAACATCTGAATCTCTTGTTTCTATATCTAAATTTAAATCTGAATTTTTATTAATCATGTTAGGTATATTTGCAGCTACGATTTTTGGAAATTTCACATTTTTAAATTCTGACCAATGTCCTAATGCAAATGGATATGTTTCATCATCAAAACTTTCAACTGTGATTGTTCTTGATTCCGGAGAATATGATTTTAGAAAAAATGGCCCATTGCTAATAACTGCATGGTTATTATCTTGAATCCACTTAAACGATGAATCATATCTTGATTTATAATATTCCAAATCCCCTTCAAATTTCTCTAGTGATTTTGGGATGTATTTTCTCTCTCTGAATTCTTCTAAATACTCTTGAATTATTTTTGCATCTCTTGGAATGATTAATGATATCCAATTGATATTCTTGCCTGTTGCACCTGATCTGGAAAATGACACTTTGCCATCAATTACTGCTTGTTCCTTAGCTGCTGTTATTTCCCATGGCATTGTACTCCATAATGCGGCCCAATCTGCAATTTCTCCATCATCAAAGTGCCAATAATCTACATACACCTCAATTGTGTTCTTGTCAATTATGTTGATTCCCTTGATTGTTTGAATTGTTTGCTCTGCCCTTGGTGTAAATTCAGCATCAAAAGTTTTGTCATTTTCATTTAATTGGCTTCCCCATTCTGTGGTGAAATACAATGAATACAAAACATCATTCATGTCCATCATTTGGCCATTGTGCCAATTGCTGAATTTTAAATCAAATGTTACTTTGCTCATTGATTGTGTTTCTGCAGCAACTGATTCCCATTGCTGATTGCTGGGATTCCATATTTTTGCTTCTGATGGAACTTTCAATTTGTTATGTGGTCCTGCAGTCTCTACCTTCCAGTCCGATCTAACTGGGAATGTTTCCCCTGTAAATGGATGTTTGAATGTGATAGGATCAGATATGATTCCCCAAATGTACATGCTATATGTGTCACTGAATCCCATAACTGGATTCCATGCACCTTGATAAATTTGCTTGACTCCTATGACTAATTCATGTTTGTCGCTCTTGGCATTAATTGGTGTGAATCTACTTTTCACACCTGATCCAAAATCATTTACAACTCCTGAAATTTTTTCATTTACAACATATTGATCAATCTTGCTTGCAAGAAATACTCTTACTGATTCATTTACTCCTTCTGTTACTGCCTCTTGAATCAATTTTTCTCGCTCTTCAGATGACTCGAAATCCCCAGTGTAGATTCTTTGTGTAAGTGAATCAATGTATTTATTTTCATAATTCCAATATGTCGGATCATTAAATCCTGGCATGTTTGAAAACCATGGGGAATACATTTGACCTAACCCTACTGAATCATATTTTACAAAAGCTGATTTTCCCCATCCCTCTGTATACAAATGCCATTTGAGCTCTGCTGGATCTGAACCATACACTATTACAAATGCTTTGTTCAAATCTCCAAATTCTTTTTTTACTTTAAAACCAATTCTTTGCAATTCCGATGATAAAATTTCTCCAATGGATTTTCTAACAGGATCGTCATTTCTAATGAAAATTGTAATCTCTATAGGTGTGTCATTGTACGTCCATTGATCTCCATTCTTTATTGCTCCTTTTGCCTTTATTGCATTTGATATCATTTCTTCAGCCAATGCTGGATTGTATCTAAAATTAAACTCCTCAATCTGTTCGATAATTGTGAGATGTTCAGGATCTGATGGACCATAATGAGAAATCATTGGTGCACCAAAACCACCCATTAATTCATTGACAATTAATTTTCTATCTATTAGATAATTTAGAGCAAATCTTGCTTCTCTTTCAGAAAATGGATTAAATTTTTCTGTTTTGGCAGGGTTGACAAGAATACTGTATGAGCCTCCTGTTGAATCAAATACTTGTAATCCTTTTCTTGAATGCGTATTTTCTAGTTTATCTGGAGAAATTCTATCATAATACATATCTAAATTTCCATTTCTTACTTCTTCTAAAGCTGTATTTTCATCTAAATATTGGATGAATTTTACCGTTTCAAAATGTGTATTTCTATCTCCAAACACATCTATGGTTGTAATTATTCCAAGTGAAAGAGCTAGTATTGCTACTAGCAATATTTTCATGATTGTTATTTTTTATCTGTGATACTAAAACCTATTCTGATTCTTATTCTTATTTCATAATGACCTGAAATTTAACTGCAATACCTATATCCAATTATTTGCATTAGAATGATATTGAAATTTTTTCCAAATATGGTGGAAGGATTGAGGGGAATTATACCTGGAGGTATTTCTACACATGATTTTTCTGTAATAGCAAAAACATCTGAAATTGATTCCAGAAAAATTTTAGATGAATTTGTAAAAAAAGGAATAGGCGTAAAAAAAGATGATATTTATAATTTTGAAATTGGAGATAAATTAAAGGCTGCTGTTGAATTAATCCAAATTGGTTTTCCACTAGATGATATATCTGCCGTTTTAAATTGGAAAGATTTTGAAGGTTTGACTGCTGAAATTCTTTCAGAGAAGAATTTTGCGGTAATTACGAATCTTGTTCTTACAAAGCCTAGACTTGAGATTGATGTTGTTGGGATACGATTGGGAATTGCATTATTGATAGATTGTAAACATTGGAAACGATATAGTTCCTCTGCGTTGTCTTCTGCTGTTCAAAAACAGATAGAAAGAACAAAACAATATGTCGCAAAGACTCAAAATGCCATAGCAGTGCCTGTGATTGTAACGCTGTATCGAGACAAATTGGATTTTATAGATAATGTTCCGATTGTTCCTATTTTCCAACTTTCTTCATTTCTTGATGAATTCTATGGTAATTTGGATAATGTGAAAACTATAGGAATAAACTAGTTATGAAAAGGATCACTCCTCCAATCAGAAATTGTTTTGTAATTCTCAATGAATTGTCTAGTGCTTTTGAATAATCTTCAAAGATTCCTTGACCCATGATTTTAACATCAGTTTGATTCTCTAAAATTTCGAATTTTGCAGCTGCTGTTTTTTCATCTGCGTTTTTTGCAATGTCTAAAAACCACTGAGATAGTCTATCAGCACTTGTAATTAGTCCTAATTGATAATATCCATTCTTGTTTCTTGCCTTTACTGGGGCATAATGTGTGTCTGATGTACAAATTTCTAAAAGATTCATGTCTTTTCTCAAAAATCTTTCTACTATCTTTTCTCTTACACCGTTTTCCATATTGTTTGCATCTGCCCATCCTAGAAAATACTTTTTACCATTAATTTTCAAACATATTACACCTAGTCCTCCCATTCCCAAATCCTCTGTCCAGAGATCCATGCCGTCTGAATTTGCATATCCGAATTCTATCGGATAATTTTCTTTTGTGATTAAAGAATCCAAACATGACTTTGCAGCCTTTAACATGTCTTCTCCGTCCTCTTTTGAAATTTCAGGCCCCATTGCATTATGACAATCTACAATTAGTGTTCTTACATAATTCCTATTTTTTGCATACTGTTCAATTTCTGTCTTCATATAACTTGGAATGTCTTCCATTCCATGTGGTGACAATGATAAAAACAATAATGGGTTATTTCCAAAAAGTAATCCTACTACTCTTGCTTTATTGATTTGTACTGTCACTGGTTCCGTGCATACCATTCCTACCTCTTTTACACTACTATTTTCAAGATTTTTTAGATATTTTTCAACTTCATTTTTAGATGGCAAATTTAATGCATGATCAGATATACTGTGCATGACCATGGCTGATGAATCAAGATTTTTGTAAATTAGATATGGGATGTTACTTCCTCCTACTGGATGATAAGGCCCTGGATGAATTTCTGGCAATACCATTCTGAATTCTACATCACCATTTTCTGATAATAGCCTTATTTGAGATGTTGAAACTTTTGTTTCACTGGACCTTTGTTCCATGATATTTTCAGCTTCTGTAAAGTCATTTTTTTGTGATGCCAAATATGCTTGAATTGTCTTGTGAGTGCTTTCCATTCCTGGTTTTCCTGCTCTGTCTGTTAACACCGACCACACACTGGCAATGATCAAAAATGATATTCCATAACCTAGTGATATTGGATCGGTAAGCATTGAAATCCACATCTCATGGGGAATCAAAACTAGAAACATTGCAAGAGGCTGTATGAAACAAATTGCCCATGCTTTTCTAATACTTGCACCTAAAGTGGTCGTAAAAATTCCTATTCTAAAACTTGCAAACAAAAACATTCCAAATGTTACAAAAAATAGTGATGTTTCTTTTGATAAAACCAAACTTGCAAGTAATCCCATAAAAAGAGTAACAACCCATAGCATGTTTGCAAAAAGTGATGCATGAAGTGCCTTTGAGTACTCTTTATTTTTTGTAAATCTGGAATCTATGATTTGTGATACTCCTAAAACGCCTACTACCAGAGGAATTCTGAATAATTCATTTGAACCAAGATATCCTAAATGGGTCGTAGCGGTAATTACTGCTGCAATAATTAATGAAGTGACTAATGAGAAGTAATGTGATGATGGATTGATTAGTGTAAGGGAAAACCTGTTGTGAATGTTTGAAACATCATCTGAAGACTTTTCCATTGTTTATTCACGGAGCTAAGAATATGTCAATTGCCCATGAGATTGCTATTAAACTGATTGGAACTGATATTACAATTCTTGGATCTACCCTGAATCCTTTTGTCTCATCCTCAAAGAATCGCATGAGACCCCCGCTTGATGCTGGCAATGGTGCTGATTTCTTTTTACTGCTCATGGTTAGAAATGCTCCCGGATTTTTACATAAAAACTTTATTGTTTATTTCTGATCTTTTCAAGTGTTTCTATGATGGAATTGATTGATTTTAGGATCTCTTGCTGTTTTTCATGATCTGCTTCTTGCTCTAGTTCTTTGGATAATGACTCTAATTTTCTTTCAAGTGTCTCTTCGAGGCTAGTTTTTTTTGGTTCTTGGCTTGAACTTTTTGGAATGTTTCTTTTTTCAGGTTCACGCCCGCATTTAATGCATAATGCATGCCCTTCTTTTATTACCCTGACTCCTGAACAATAAGGACATGGTTCGCTTAGGAGCGTGGCTCCATTTAGGAGCATTTCTGCAGCTTTTTTTGTGAGATCATTTGACACAATATTTTTTGTATTTTCTATCTAAAAAATCATTATCTGATTGACTTGTTTCAAACAAGGCTTAATAGTGCGTAAAATCGAAATATCATAGAACGTATGGCGGTAATTTGTAATACTTGTGGTCTTCCTGAAGATCTGTGTGCTTGTGGCGAACTTGCAAAAGATAGTACTAAAATCATAATTCGTTTGGAAACTAGGCGATTCAAGAAAAAGGGAACCATGATCGAAGGCCTTGATCCAAAATTAAATAATCTGGAGACTGTCGCAAAAGAGCTAAAAAACAAATATGCTTGTGGTGGAACCGCAAAAGATGGTTACATCTTTTTACAAGGTGATCATAGAGATACAATCAAAGATACTTTGATTAATTTAGGATTTCCAGAATCGAGTATTGAGCTTCATTAGACCAAAATTGCAAGAATCAAACAAATTTCTTCGCAGTATTGGAATTCCACATTCTGCACTTTTATCTGTGATATTTGGATTGATGTTGTTATCGTTTCCAATTGGTATGTTTGTTGTTTTTAATAGTGCCATAGGTGGTGATATTAATTTTGAATATCCATTGTCTGAACTAGATCTTTTTGGCAACATCCCTCATCCCTTTCATTTTGACGTGACACTGGGTGATGCATTCACTGTGCTGTGGATTGTATATGTGATTATTTTTACAATTGCTATCTTTGGGCCTACAACAACCTTTTTCCAAACATTGTCTCCTATACTTTCTAATGGAAAAATTTCATTTCAGTCAAATTATTTAGTTTCAATTACAACTTGGTTTTCTATTTTGATTCTTGTGTCTACAATAGTCACTCTTACTCAAGAGGGATTTGGGATCACAACATTACCTCCTCCAACGGATAATGATTTGATACAATTCTTTTATGTGACATTGGCACCTTTAATCGAAGAAATTGGATTTAGGGCATTGTTGATTGGACTCCCTGTTTTTATGATCTATTCTCATAAATTTTCTATATTTCATATGTTCAATTCTCTGTGGAATCCTAGCAGACATCTGCACATTTACGATTCAAAAAAAGCCATATCTTTGATC
>PFFZ01000064.1:10651-15401 GCA_002781805.1 Nitrosopumilales archaeon CG15_BIG_FIL_POST_REV_8_21_14_020_37_12 | reverse complement strand
CTATATGATCTTGGAACCATTCATTTCTTTGATGCAAAAGAAGATGTCAAAAAAGACGGAACAAGAATTTTTGTTGACGGAAAACTGATTGGTTATTACAAAGATGGTGCACAACTAGCTGAGGCACTAAGAGAACTAAGAAGAATCTCAAAGATTCATCCTCATGTTGGAATATCCTTCCACAAATCCGAGATTGAAGGCGCAACAAAAAGACTCTATGTTAATACTAATGCTGGCCGTGTATTGAGACCACTGATCATAATTAAAGACAACAAACCGTTGCTCACGCAAGATTTACTGGATAAAATCTCTAAAAAATTACTCTCTTGGATTGATTTGTTGAGAATGGGTGTATTGGAAATGATTGATGCAAACGAAGAAGAAAACTGTTACATTACTTTGGATGAAAAAGATGCAAAGAAACACACCCATCTTGAAGTCTTTCCACCTGCAATCTTGGGTGCAGGAGCTTCTATCATTCCATATCCTGAACATAACCAGTCTCCAAGAAATACATACGAATCTGCAATGGCAAAACAGAGTCTTGGATTTTCAACACCAATGATGAATACCAGTACATATGTCAGACAGCACTTTATGCTATATCCTCAAACCCCAATTGTCAACACAAAAGCAATGAAGTTGCTAGGCTTGGAAGACAGACCAGCCGGACAAAACTGTGTTGTTGCAGTATTGCCATTTGATGGTTACAATATTGAGGATGCAATTGTACTAAGTAAGGCATCAGTAGACCGAGGTCTTGGAAGAACTTTCTTCTTTAGAATCTATGATGCTGAAGCAAAACAATATCCTGGCGGAATGAGGGATTCATTTGAAATTCCAAATGCCGAAGATAATATCCGTGGATACAAGGGGGAAAAAGCATATCGATTGTTAGAGGAAGACGGTGTAGTGGCATCAGAAGCTCCAGTACATGGCGGAGATATTCTGATTGGAAAAACCAGCCCTCCAAGATTCATGGAAGAGTATAGGGAGTTTGAATCATCTGGACCATACAGAAGAGATACATCCATCGGTGTAAGACCATCTGAAACTGGTGTTGTTGATACAGTTGTCATGACTCAATCAAATGAAGGTGGAAAGATGTACAAGATTAGAGTTAGAGATATGAGAATTCCTGAAATTGGTGACAAGTTTGCATCAAGACATGGACAAAAAGGAGTGCTTGGTATTCTAGCAAACAATGAAGATTTGCCATATACTGCCGATGGAATTTCTCCAGACGTTTTGATCAATCCTCACGCTTTCCCATCCAGAATGACTGTGGGGATGATGATGGAATCAATCTGCGGAAAAGCCGCATCATTGCGTGGCAGTCAGTTTGATGGTTCTGCATTTGTCGGCGAGAAGATGGATGAAGTTCGAGCTATTATGGACTCTGCAGGTTTCAAGTATTCTGGTAAAGAAAAAATGTATGATGGCAGAACTGGAAAATCATTCCCAGTGGAAGTCTTTATTGGAGTTGTATATTATCAAAAGTTACACCACATGGTTGCAGACAAGATCCATGCCAGAGCTCGCGGACAAGTTCAGATGTTGACCAAGCAACCCACAGAAGGAAGGGCAAGAGGCGGTGGCCTGAGATTTGGTGAAATGGAGAGGGACTGTTTGATTGCATATGGTGCATCCATGATCCTAAAAGACAGATTACTTGACGAATCTGACAAATCTGACATCTTTGTTTGCGAAAGATGTGGGTTGGTAGCTTATCATGATGTTAAACAAAGAAAATATGTCTGCAGAGTCTGCGGTGACAAAGCCAAAGTCTCATCAGTGTCTGTAGCATATGCATTCAAACTTTTGCTACAAGAAATGCAAAGTTTGAATGTGGCGCCTAGATTACTCATAAAGGAGAAAATTTAATGTCAATACAAGCAATCAAATCAATCGATGGCATACGTTTCTCTGTATGGTCTCCTACCGAGATTAGAAAATACTCGGTTGCAGAAATTACTGCTCCTGAAACATATGATGAAGATGGAATGCCAGTACAAGGAGGTCTCATGGATGGAAGACTGGGAACCCTTGAACCCGGACAAAAATGCCTTACGTGTGGAAACACTGCAGCTAGATGTCCTGGACACTTTGGCCATATCGAACTAGCCGAACCAGTATTGCACATTGCATTTATAGATAATATTCACAAACTTTTACAATCTACATGTCGCTCTTGTGCCAGACTCAAGGTGCCCCAAGAGGATCTTGATGAATTTAGAAAAATCAAAGAAAAACATGCAGCATATACTATCATTTCACAAAAACGCATTCCTGAACAAATTATTGAAAAGGCAAAAAAGGCCAAAGAATGCCCCCACTGTGGAAAGACACAATACGAACTAATCTTTACAAAGCCAACAATCTTTGTCGAAAAGACAGAGATTGGAGAACACAGACTGCTTCCAATCACAATCCGAGAAAGATTCTCACAAATCATCGACGATGATCTGAATCTATTGTCGTATGATCCAATCACTGCAAGACCAGAGTGGTTTATTTTGCAAGCGTTGCCAGTTCCACCTGTAACTGTTAGACCGTCAATTATTCTTGAAACCGGAATTAGATCAGAAGATGACCTGACTCACAAAATGGTGGATATTATCAGAGTTAATCAGAGACTAAAAGAAAGCAAAGAAGCTGGAACCCCTCCATTAATTGTTCAGGACTTGGTGGATTTGTTACAATACCATACAACAACATACTTTGATAATGAGGTGTCTGGAATTCCACAGGCCCATCATCGTTCTGGTCGTCCGCTCAAAACCCTAACTCAGAGACTCAAAGGAAAAGAGGGTAGATTCAGAGGCTCGCTTTCCGGAAAGAGGGTAGACTTTTCAAGCAGAACTGTAATTTCACCTGATCCTAACTTGGATTTGTCCGAAGTGGGTGTTCCTGAAACAGTTGCAATGAAACTGACCATTCCTGAAATTGTTACCGAGTGGAATATTGAAAGAATGAGAAAATTGGTGATTAATGGCCCAAATAAATTCCCAGGTGTAAACTATATCGTAAGACCTGACGGCGTAAAAATAAGACTAGACTTTGTAGAAGACCGTTCAATCATTGCCGAGACATTGGAGATTGGATATTTAGTGGAAAGACATTTGGCAGACGGCGATATTGTCATGTTCAACAGACAGCCATCCTTGCACCAGATGTCTATTATGGCTCACTATGTTCGCGTACTTCCTGGAAAGACATTCAGGTTACACCCATCTGTATGTCCTCCTTACAACGCAGACTTTGATGGCGACGAAATGAACCTCCATGTTCCGCAAAGTGAGGAAGCAAGAGCAGAAGCGATTCTTTTGATGAGAGTCCAGGATCAGTTAATCTCTCCAAGGTATGGCGGTCCAATCATTGGGGCACTAAGAGACTTTGTAACCGGTGCATATCTTCTTACAAAAGACGATACCGTTTTGACTATACAAGAATTTTCAAATCTTGCAATGCTTGGTGGGTACGCCGGCAAACTTCCAAAGCCTGCAACCAAGACAAAGGATGGCCCTGCATATACTGGAAAGCAGCTGTTCTCACTGTTCTTGCCCAAGGACTTCAACTATGTCATTACTTCAAAGTGGTCCAAGGGAACCAAAGGAACTCCAAAAGATGTGGTCATTAAAAATGGAGAACTGATCAGTGGCGTTATTGACAAAGCATCAATTGGTGCAGAAGAGCCTGAAAGTGTATTGCATAGGATTGCAAAAGACTATGGAAACGCAGTAGGAAAGAACTTCTTAAACTCTATTCTTATCATGGTAAAACAATTCATCACTCATTACGGATTCAGCTATGGCTATGCTGATCTTGAAGTTCCAGAAAAAGAAAAACAACAGATTCTAGATGACATTCAAGAAACATACGACGTAATTGCAGACCTTACATCCCAATATGAAAAAGGAACTCTTAAACTAACAAGAGGAATGAGGCCTGAAGAAGCACTAGAGGCATACATTGTCAATGAGCTAGGAAAAGCAAGAGACAAAGCCGGCATGACTGCAGATCAGTCCCTTGATCAGGCAAATGCTGGCAGAATCATGGCTACCACTGGTGCTAGAGGTTCGGCTCTTAACATCGGTCAGATGGCAGGTGCATTGGGTCAGCAATCCAGACGTGGGAATAGATTACATGATGGTTACAATAATCGTGCGTTACCACATTTTCAAGAACATGACAATAATCCTGACGCACACGGATTTGTAAAATCAAATTACAGGGACGGGTTGTCAGCACTGGAATTCTTCTTCCACGCAATGGGTGGTAGGGAAGGACTTGTAGATACCGCAGTTAGGACACAGCAAAGTGGTTACATGCAGCGTAGATTGATCAACGCATTAGAACACATTAGATTAGAATATGATGGAACAGTACGAGATCCACATGGACACATTGTCCAATTTTTGTATGGTGAGGATGGAATCGATGTTGCAAAGAGTGACCATGGTGAGGCCTTTAATGTTAACCGTTTAATTGAATCCCAAACAATCATTGACTCTGGAAAGAAGGCGACCAAAGAAGAGATAACTGAACTAACAAAGAAATACACAAAGACCTTCAATCCAAGACTCAAAAATCTTGTCACTGAGGCATTGCTTGATTCCAAACTCAGCAGGGATGGAGTGGAGATTGTCTGCAAAAAGGGACTGACGTTATACAACAAGGCCAAAGTAGAACCAGGACAAGCTGTAGGTATTATCACTGCACAATCAATTGGTGAACCCGGTACCCAGAT
>PFFZ01000064.1:10005-10625 GCA_002781805.1 Nitrosopumilales archaeon CG15_BIG_FIL_POST_REV_8_21_14_020_37_12 | reverse complement strand
GAATTAAAGAAAGAAACGTAACATTGGGCTTGCCTAGATTGATTGAACTTGTTGATGCAAGAAAGAAACCCGTCACACCTACAATGGATATCTATCTTGATGAGGACTCTAAGAAATCAAGAGAAAAGGCAATTGAAGTGGCAAGAAATGTATTGCAAACCAAGGTCAGCGCATTAATCTCAAACAGTGAAACTGATTACAACTCTGAAATCAAACTCATTTTGAGTCCAAACAGGCTAAAAGAGAGAGGATGTACAATCGGAGAGGTAGAGGCGGCATTACAATCAAACAAGAAATTCAAGATTGAAACGACTGGGGAGCTAGTTACACTCAAACTGGTTGAAGAGTCTGATGCCCCAACTGTAATTGCAATTAGAAACAAAGTCCTCAACACCACTGTAAAGGGTGTACCCGACATTGAGCGAGTCACTCTGGTTCAAAAGGATGACGAATGGGTTATCCAGACCACCGGTTCAAACATTGCCAAAGTTTTGGAAGTTGATGGAATTGATAAAAAGAATGTCAGAACGAACAATGTGTTTGAGATTGCAGGAACTTTGGGAATTGAGGCTGCAAGAAACGCCCTGATCAACGAATTAAACAACACTCTAGAAGACCAA
>PFFZ01000064.1:8676-9996 GCA_002781805.1 Nitrosopumilales archaeon CG15_BIG_FIL_POST_REV_8_21_14_020_37_12 | reverse complement strand
GTTGATAACAGGTACATCATGCTGGTGTCTGACTTGATGTGCTCCAGAGGATACATGCAGCAAATTGGAAGACACGGCATTGCCGGAACAAAGGACAGCGTCCTTGCAAGGGCCGCATTTGAAATCACAGTTCCAACCATTGCACATGCAGCACTGGGTGGCGAAGTTGAACAGCTCAAGGGCATTACTGAGAACGTAATTGTCGGAAGCAACATCCCGATTGGAAGCGGAACGGTTGATCTTTACATGCAAGTCTCCAAAAAGAAACTAGAAAAATAATCTGAGATACAATGGCTGATGAAATTTCTACACTAATGAGTAACAGTAAAGACAAAGTCATACTGCTAAGACTCCGAAACAACAAGACAATAAAAGGAAACCTGCAGGACTTTGACATTCACATGAATCTCACCCTAAAGGATGCCGAAGACATATCCGATGGAAAAACCGCTGCGCTGGGAACTGTTTTGTTGCGGGGCGATAACATCCTAGCAGTGTCGCTGCCAGAAGACGAATCCTAGATACAAAACATTCTCAAACATTAAATCTTAACACAATTCATTTTAACCATGATTCCTTTTCTGCTGTTTTTCCTGATTCTTTTTCCCGTATATGCTGAGCCGATTCCAGACTATAACAAACCATATGCTCCAATCTTTACAGACAGGCCAGTATACACCTGGACAGATAAAGTAAAGATGACCATACTTGCACCTAGTTGGAATACCGATAGACATCTGATTGACTCTATTGGGGGTAATAACGATAATCCAATCAAAATCTCTACAAGGGTACACTCACTGGAACCATATAGATTCACAGAGACCGAACCAAACTCTGGAATCTTTACTGCCGAAATAACTCTCACTGGATTCTCGCATGATGCTGATGGGGATGGAAAAATTGACACCACTCCTAGAACGTTTGGAACAGGTCCTACCAGTGGATATCTGGAGGTTGACAGGGATTCTGCAGTTACAATCTCTTTTGAATTTGCAGACGGCGTCATTCTATCCGAGTCTGTACCTGTTATATGGAACTTGGGCTCTATCAAATTCTCACAAGATGATTTGCTATCTGACAAAATGGCACAAATCCAAGTAATTGATCAAGACATGAATCTTAATCCGGAGGCATTAGATCGTCTGATAATTCGCGTCTCATCTGATTCCGATGTTGCAGGACTGGAGGTTGACGCAATAGAAACATCGGAAAGTTCTGGTATTTTCGTTGGTGATGTGTCTTTTTCTCAAAACCTCCCATCTAGTGGAAGTCGGTTACATGCTATACCCGGAGATTCAGTATATGCAAAGTACAATG
>PFFZ01000064.1:5932-8596 GCA_002781805.1 Nitrosopumilales archaeon CG15_BIG_FIL_POST_REV_8_21_14_020_37_12 | reverse complement strand
TCCACTCAAAGAATACGCAATTCTGAAATCTTCTTTTCTGACTCTTTTGGAAAAGAGACACAATCATTTTCAACAAATAACCAAGTACAAATCGTCGGGAAAATCACAAATGAGCACGATTTCAAACAACCATTTGTTTATCTATTTCAGGTGAAAGACAGAAACAATCTCGTAACATCTATTTCTTGGATACAGGGAGAGATCTCTGCAAATCAAAGTCTTGATGTTTCACAATCATGGCTTCCATTGAATTCTGGCGAGCATTTTGTTGAAACATTTGCATGGGTTTCATTGGCCAACCCGACTCCGCTCTCATCACCACAACACAAAGCAATCTTTGTTGAATAAGACAAGTATGATTTCTACGTGATTATTAAATACAAAATTACGATTTTTGATTTGTGCTTGGTTTAAAACTAGTGGTACTGTTAGTGTTAACCGTACTATTTTCAATAACTACGTCCGCTTATGCCGATGGAATTTTTGTGGAATTTGATAAATCTGAGTACCATACTGGTGATTCTCTTACCGTTACTGGCTATGTCGCTGAATTGAAAATGCCTGTAATAGCAATGAGCATTTTTGATCCAAGTGGAACGATTTTGTCTGCAAACAGTGTTGAAATCGAACCTGATGGTCTGTTTTCCAAAACCCTGTTCCTGGATTCTCCATTTTATGAAGCCCCTGGAGAATACAAGATAAAATTAGATTATGGAAAGATATCTCAAAATGCTTTTTTTACAATTTCAAATAATGACATCTCTCAAGAGGTACCAGAGAAACCAATACTTCCCGAAATAACATCTCTGACCACAGACAAGTCCACCTACACAGACAATCAAATCATAACTATTTCTGGTCTTGTATCTGCCATGGATTATCCAACCGTGTTGATTGGAATTTATGACACGTTTGGAAGCCCTGCGGGATTTTATTTTGGACAAGTGAACTCTGATTTGACATTCTCTACAAATTTTCTTGCAAAGGCCGGCATCAATTTCAAAGTTGGTGGGACATATTCAATCAAAGCGCATTATGCAGAATCAACAAAAACAACTTCATTTAATTTTGATTTATCTGAAGAAATAATTTCAGAGGATGTTGTACTGCCCATAACAGACGAACCAACTATAACAGATGAACCACCCACAAAAGATGAACCTAGTAAAAACAATGATTCTTCAACTAGCATCTCTAATCAAAACGATCAAACAATAACCACATCAAACGATGCTCCTGAAAAAAATGCTCCCACAAACAAATCAAACAATAACCAATCAATCATTCAAAACATACCTGATGAAAATAACGACGAAGAAAAGCCAAACAACGATTCTATTCAGCAGGACATCATTACACAAGATCAAAACAAAAAATCTCAGAAAAATTCTGCTGCCGAAATAAAAAAAGATGACAATCTGTCTGTTGAAGACATTGAGTTGGGGTTGATGCTTAATCAAATCAATTTGAACTGTGATTCCAGCAAATATGCTGACACAATAACCTACTACGATGGTATGGGTCCTGCCCTGTATCGCCTCTGTAAATTTGACAATTCTTTGAATTTTTTCAATGATTCACTGATGGATGATCCTAACAATGTGGAAATCTTGTCAAACAAGGCTTCAACACTAGGAAAGTTAGGTCGCATTTCAGAGGCAATAATTTACTATGACAAGGCACTTGACATTGATCCAAACTTTCTTCCAGCGATAAACAACAAAGCTAACGCCCTTGCCAATCTTGGACAGTATGATGAGGCAAGAAAACTCTATGAATCTGTAATTGCAAAAAACCCAAACTACACCACAGCAAAAGAAAACTTGTTGGTCCTAAATTCACAAATCCCTCCAAGTGTACCTGTTGTTTTGAAGCCACAATTAAACCAAAATTATGAATCTGGCAATGATGTTTCTGTAATGCGTGATTTAACAAGTAAAGAAACATCTGATTCTTCAAATGAATCTTTTAATTTCTTTGAAGAAATATCAGTAGTGTTTTCATCTTTATTTGGATTCTTAAAATAGTCTGAATTTGATTTATTTGTGTACGTATTTTCAATAAACCTATAAAGCCCTGTAAAGTGGATTGACAATAGGTTAACACATGAGTAAGATACTTGAAAAATCATTAAGAGATGCCCACAAAGAGGGTAACTTAACCATAGGTACGAAACAAGTATTGAGTTCTGTAAAAAACTCCAAACTAATTGTATTGTCTCAATCTGTAAAGAGAGAAATATTTGAGAAAATTGAATCAGATGCCAAAAAAGAAAAAATACCGTTAGTCAACTTTCAAGGAACTTCTGTCGCGCTTGGAAAATTATGCGGCATACAGTTTAGAATTTCAAGCATTGCCTTCACATCCCTTGCTGATGCAAATGTCAAATCAATTCTTAAAGATACAGAAACTGAGGAAAAATAATGATCAGTTGTTCAACCTCAAATGAAAGTTTAAATGAGACAAATTTTTTCGGAGATAAAAAGGAATTCTAATGACACAATCAATCAAACTTACTACTGATCAAATGCGTATGATGTCACTTTTTCAAAATGTAACCGGTGCAACAGCTCGGGATTGTGTTGAAGATGAAAAACAAGGACGTGTAATTTTTGTAGTCAATACCGGTAAAATGGGACTTGCAATTGGCAAGGGTGGGACTCA
>PFFZ01000064.1:2707-5842 GCA_002781805.1 Nitrosopumilales archaeon CG15_BIG_FIL_POST_REV_8_21_14_020_37_12 | reverse complement strand
CTCTAAACTCGTTTCTGAAGTAAAAATAAATAAACGAGCCGATGGCTCAAAACAGGCAATAGTTATGGTAGATCCAAGAAAGAAAGGCATTGTGGTAGGACGGGAAGGGAGAAACGCCGAGAAAGCAAGACTCCTTGCAAAACGATATTTTGATATTACGAGTGTTTTAATTAACAGTCCTGAAAAAGCAACATTGGAGATGTAATATATGACAAAGTCACCACTCGGATTATTTGCAGGTCGTGTTCTGGTCGCAAAAAGAAAAAGACAGCGATGGGCGATTTCTACGTACAAGAGAAGAAAACTCGGCATCGATAAGAAATCTGACCCTCTTGGTGGCGCTCCACAGGGGAGGGGCATAGTCTTAGAAAAAGTAGGCATTGCTGCAAAGCAACCAAACTCTGCAGTTAGAAAATGTGTTAGAGTTCAACTGATAAAAAATGGCAAGACAGTTACAGCATTCTTGCCACGAGATGGTGCCATGAACTTTATTGATGAGCACGATGAAGTTCACATTCAAGGAATGGGTGCAACCCAAGGCGGTGCGATGGGAGATATTCCTGGCGTTAGATTCAAAGTATTCAAAGTAAATGGAACATCACTGCATGAACTAGTTATCGGAAAGAAGGAGAAACCAAGGAGATAGGCCATGGCACAAACAAAGAACCTTTTATTATTTAGAAAATGGGACATGTCAAATATTGAAGTCAAAGATCCTGGATTGAAGACCGCGATATCTCTTCGAAAACAAATCTTACCTTATACTTTTGGACGTTCTGCATTAAAGAGATTCAACAAGGCCGATGTCAATATCGTAGAGAGATTGTGCAACAAAGTAATGCACTTTGGGAAAAAGTATGCAAAAAACACTGGCAGGATGACTGGAAAGAAAACCAAAGTCCTCAACACCGTCAAGGTCGCATTTGATATCATTGCCTTAAAGACAGGACAGAACCCTGTTGAAGTTCTAGTCAGAGCCGTTGAAAATTCAGCACCTAATGAGGACACTACAAGAATCGTTTATGGTGGTACTGTTTATCACGTATCAGTTGATGTGGCGCCAATCCGAAGAGTTGACTTGGCACTCAAATTTATCGCCGATGCCATCAAGGAATCTACCTTTTCAAATCCTAAACCCATTGAAGAACACATGGCCGAACAGCTAATACTGGCATCTGCAAACGATCCTAACGCTCCTTCTGTTAAGAAAAAGAATGAGCTAGAAAGGATAGCACAGGCATCTAGGTAGAATTTTTCCAGTAGCCCGAGGCAGATTCGAACTGCCGTCTCCGCCTATCCACTCTTGAGATCCAGAGGGCAGAATCCTTGATCTAAAATTATTATTTGACCGCTAGACTATCGGGCTACCAAAAGAATTTTTGATATGTCAGAATATAATCATTGTCAATATGTCTGACATGCTCCTATTGGGATTGGTTGTTTTTCTGCATTCTGAATTACTGTTCATTTTGTTATAACGTGCATTTTTCTTAAAATAATACAGTCCTGATCGTCTAGTAAATGAGGATAAAGTTTGCAATTCTGATTCCATTGGCACTTGCGAGCTTTGTCCACCTTGCAAATCCGGTAGGATTTCCAGACATTTTCTTTGATGAGGGAGTGTACATGCGAAGGGCCATGAACATGGTTGATATTGGCAATCCTCAGGAGAGCTATCTCTATGATCATCCTTACTTTGGACAGATTGTCCTTGCAGGAATCTTGCATGTTACAGGCCATCCAAATTCCGTGTCAACTGATCCGGAGTCACTTCAGAACCTGTATCTTGTTCCACGATTGTTTATGGGGCTTGTGGCAATAGTTTCCACTTTTCTTGTATATCATATTGCGCGGGAAAAATTCGGAGACAGTACTGCACTTGTATCGTCTGTGCTCTTTGCAGTGATGCCATTTACTTGGATATTTGGCAGGATACTTCTTGACTCTATCTTGATGCCGTTTCTGCTTGCATCAATATTGTGTGCAATTCATTTTGCAAAGCCTCATGGAAAGATGTGGCTTGTACCGGCATCTGGAATATTGCTGGGTCTTGCAATATTTACCAAGGTTCCAGCGTTTGTATTCATTCCACTTGTACTGTGGCTTGTATTTCAAAAAAGAAGAAAGATTCAGGATTTGCTAGTATGGGTTGTGCCGGTCCTGCTTATCCCAATGCTATGGCCTGCAAATGCGATAATGCTTGACCAGTTTGATCTGTGGATGAGAGATATCACATGGCAGTCTCAGAGAAGTAACAGCATTGGTGACATTATAGGTGCATTTCTAATTGTTGATCCAGTATTGTTTGTAATTGGCATGGCAGGAGTTTTCTATTCTGCAATTAAAAAGAACAAGTTTGTACTGTTGTGGTTTGTTCCGTTTGTGGCGTTTCTTTTTATGGTTGGCTTCAAGCAGTACTTTCACTGGATTCCCGTGATTCCTGTTTTGTGTATGGGTGCAGCTGTGTTGCTCCTTGACCTGAAAAAACTACGATACTTTCAATCAAATACAATACACCGCGGGATAATTGCATCAGTCATGGTGTTTGGATTTGCAAGTACGGTCTTGATAATAACCAATGATGTATCACGCAATCAGTTTGATGCATTGTCATATGTCATTGAAAATTATGAAGATCAAAGCACAATACTGGCAAGCCCTGCCTATACTTGGATTTTAAACGACGTATTTGATTTTGATAATGTTCCAATAGATTATGCTATGATCCTCTTTGAGCCAGTCCGTACAGAAAGAGTCACAATAATTGCAGATCCGCATTTCATGCTTGATAGAGACAGGAGCATCCAGATGCAAAAGGCGCACAACAATACCCAATCAGTGTCATACTTTGAAGGTGATATTGGCAGATATGATACGCAACTCTATCCATACACAAACCTGCGATTGGTAAATGAGGGGTTTCATATTGACGTTAGATCTGGTTCGTGGAAATAGGCTAGTCATAAAAGCAAAAAACTTTACATTAAACATTTTAATCCAGACCTGAACACACCAAAGCAATGCAATCTGCAGAGATTTCCATAATCTTGCCCACATACAACGAATCACAGAACATCTTGGGAATCTTGGAGCACATACAAAAATCAGTGCCAAAGGAACTGAAAGCAGAGACCA
>PFFZ01000064.1:0-2669 GCA_002781805.1 Nitrosopumilales archaeon CG15_BIG_FIL_POST_REV_8_21_14_020_37_12 | reverse complement strand
ATTGCAGAAGACTATTTTCATTCCATCAGGGAAAGGACTGGCCACACAATCAATGTAGTAAAAAGAAAAGCAAAGGACGGGTTGAGCTCAGCTATACTGCACGGCATCCAGCAGGCATCTGGAAGAATCATTGTTGTAATGGACAGCGACTTTTCGCATCCACCAAACATCATACCAAAGATGATTGAAACTCTACGCCATACAAAATGTGACATTGTTATTGCGTCCCGATACGTCAAGGGAGGATCAATTCAAGGATGGCCATTTAAGAGAAAATTGATGAGCAAGGTTGCAACTATAATTGCCAAAAAGGGGCTTGGAATAAAGTCTCACGATCCAATGTCGGGATTTTTTGTGTTTAAAAAAAATATCATTAATGAGCTAAAGTTTGATGCAATAGGATACAAGATGCTTTTGGAAATTCTGGTAAAGGCAAAAGGAGCAAAGATCCAGGAGGTTCCTTACACTTTTACTGACAGACAGAATGGTTCTAGCAAGCTTGGGACATCCACCGTATTGGAATATTGTAACTCTGTATGGAACCTGTATAAGTACGGACGCAAGGTACGACGTGAAGAGCGCAGGACGTCAGTCAGATTTCTCTCAAAGGCAGCCCGATTCTTTACCGTTGGTGCATCAGGACTAGGTGTAAACTATCTTGCATCGATGCTGTTTGCACTGAGCGCAAATGTGTGGTATCTCCATGCAACAATGATGGGAATTGTATTTTCAATAACAAGCAACTTTTTCCTAAACAAGTACTGGACATTTGAGGACCGAGATTTTTCCATAAAGACGACTCTGATACAGTACGGCAAGTTTGCAGGGTTTAGCTCAATTGGTGCATTTGTGCAGCTTGGGTTGGTATACTACCTTGTAGACGGGTTTGCTTTGTCATATCCGATTGCGCTTGTATTGGCAGTTGGAACTGCAGCATTTGGTAACTTTATACTAAACAAAAAGTGGACATTCAAAGAAAAGGTCTGGAGCTAACCGATTTCCTGCAAATTGTTTTTGCACGGTTCAATTTTATATTGATTTGTAGATCAAACTGGTGGCCTCTCTGATCCTGTGTTGGGCATCACTTGATTCTAACTTCGTGAATTGCCGTAGCATAATCGCAGTTTGCTTTTAGCCTCATATATGGAATTAATCTAAAATGAATCGAGTATATTTTGTCTTCCTTTAATAGAATTCCTTTTTGCAACAAAGATGCAAGCCCTCTTGATGTTGTAGTGATTGTCACATCTTTCTCCTTGCATACCTCGTCTCTTTTCTTCTGATATTGTTGGAGTGAAAATGCAACATCATTAATCTCAAGAATCAAGGGCCAGACAATTTCAGCCCAGACAAACCTCCTGTTCTCGGTAGCTGACGCATACTTGCCTTTTCCACTCAACATTAATAACATCTTAAAAAGAAGTTATAACTTAATAGTTGTCACAAAAAGAAATTCAGGAATCACTTGACTTACTTCAAAAAAATTGGGATGTTGATCCTGTACTTCGTGATTTCATGCTTGGAAAAATTTCTACAGTATCTGACTATCCACTCAAAGTCAAAGACGTGATTTTTCATCTACCTTATCTTACATCTGAAAAAAAATACATTTTATGGAAATGTTTTTGGCCCGATTGTCACAACTGTTGCGACAGGCAAGGTAGGTTGCCGCTTACCTCCGATGATCTAATTACCATAGGAAAGGGACTCAAATATCAAAAACCATCTGATTTTATAAAAAACGAAACTCTGACTGCAACCTATCAGGAGCCAGGACCGTCAGGACAGATGACTACGATGACTACAATCAATCTGAAAAGAAAGATCGATGAAACAGAACAAGATGATGGCACTCATATTCCATGTAGATTTCTTGATGAGGAAGGTGGATGTAGCATGCATCCTGACAGGCCTGGGGTTTGCTATCTCTATCCGTTTTCCACATGGCTTGAAAACGAAAAGGGACGACCGCGAGTACATGCCACGTATCAGTTCACAGGAGACTGTCCCGGGTTTTATCTGTCTGATGACATTAATATGATGAAGGAGGAGCTAAAGGAATACTCTACAATAATCTATGAATACAATATGGCATCAAATAGAACAAACAGGGAAAACTTTAGCTCGATGAGTTTTATCTAGGCCTTTGCAACTTTCATTAGGTCTGCAATCTTGATATCCATTCCAAACCTTGCTTCATTTTTCTTCATGTAGCGAAATATTGCCAAAAAGTCTGGTAATGACTTGAAAAAGCTGAAGTCTTTTTTGATTTTTGCGCGAACAAAATTGAAAACCTTTGCATACACTTTGTAGTGCTTGTCTACTGCCTTTTCATATGCTTTGAAATCATGCATGTTCTCAAGGAAAATATCAACGCACTGCATTGATGGGATGATTCCTTCCCCTAATAGTGCATACACAGTACCAATCGATTCACCAACGCCTACAGCCTTACCTGAATAGTATGGTTTGCATCTATCCGGGGTTGCAAGTCTGATTGGCCTCCCCTTTGTTTGTACGACTTTGCCGCCATGCTTTTTGAGAAATTCATCGGTTGCCTTGATATGGTTCTTGTTGTAATCCCCCGCACCAATGTGTGCCCATCTTTCCCCTAGTGGGAAGTACCAGAAATATCCTGACATTCCGGGAAATGGCTCTATGTAAAAGTC
>PFFZ01000039.1:15190-15827 GCA_002781805.1 Nitrosopumilales archaeon CG15_BIG_FIL_POST_REV_8_21_14_020_37_12 | reverse complement strand
TGATCCAGAAAAATTTTATTTGTAGTACTTGACAATATCAAAAGTACAATTCTTGCACCTGTAAAACACATAGTTTGAATGTGTTTCATTTTGAACACACAAAATCATCTAATAATCAGAAAAAAAACAATATGAATTGAAATTTTTGATAAAGAAAATCACAGCTTCAGATTTACACGGGATGTTTATTGTAAAAGGTACCATAACATGACAAATACTGCAGTATTGATCCTCGTCATGCTGGTAATCAATCTTTTACACATTCCTGCATACTCTCAAGAAGAGATTTCATGTCCTCTAGAATACAATCCCAATGAAAGGCACATTCCTCTTCAAGACGAACAGATATCAAAGTCGCCTACCATGAGCAAGATGGTCTGCAGTTACCATAAACAGTCAACATCTAGAACAATTTTTGAAATCTCATGGTCCCCAAGTGGCAAAATATATGGAGGAGATTGGTGCAACGAAAAATTAATCATATCCCATGGAATTGGAGAATTTCAAAGCAGCGATCACTATGTCAAAATCTTAGCAAATGGAATATTGCCACATGAAAAAGAACATGCCCAAAATTTTATGTATGTTCTATTTGACATGTTAAAAAACAATTCAAAATCCTGTTTACCAGATATAG
>PFFZ01000039.1:9729-15142 GCA_002781805.1 Nitrosopumilales archaeon CG15_BIG_FIL_POST_REV_8_21_14_020_37_12 | reverse complement strand
ATGAAAAGTTACCACATCAAGAAATCAAGGCAGATGTCAAACATGAACCAAACAAGGACACACCCATACAGTTTCTTTTTGAAATCATAATTATTTTAATAATTGCAGGAATTGCATATGTGTTGTTTAGAAAATACAAGAGATAGTTGACGTGTACAAACAACAGATTACATGACATAAAACATAGATTCAAAATTTAGGATGATACGTCTTAGACTATCGATTTTGAAAAACCATGTTAGTAAACCGAGATTTGGTAGACACTATAATCAGAGACAGGATTGCAGCTGTCAAGATCATCATTACGGTTGTACCGAATTCTGGGATGACAGAAGTTCCGACAATTGTCAGTATTTTAGATTTTTCTGTCAAAGAAATCAACAAAGTATTCATGTCATTTTCTTTTTCATGTTCAAAATCCGTTATTTTTTTACCATCCACCCAAATAACATAAGGTCCATCCAAAAGAGCGGACGGTAGTTTTAGAAAGAGATTATGATCAGAATGCTTTGAGTTTCCCATCAGTTCAAAAGTAATTGATTTTTGATCAACATTGATCTGAGGATTTGACAATAGTCTGCTGAATTTGTATTCAACATCAAAAGAAACGCTATTGTTTGGGATTGTTTTACCCACATCTGGGAGAATCGACAATCCTTCTGTAACGATTACCTCTCCTGTCATCCAAGGATGTACGATACAAAAGTATGGGAAATTACCTGTTTGAGTAAATTGTAATGAAAATAAGCTGCCAGGAGGGAATAGACCGCTGTCAAAGATATTGTCAGGTCCTTTTTCTGGAGTTCCAGAAGTCACAGTATGTGCTGCAGTATCTGCATTTTCCCACACAACAGTGTTGTCATTGTTAATTTCAATGATCCCGTTAGTGCGACCATCCTTTTCGCTTTGCCAAAAATAAGGAGCGTTTGGATCTGCTGCACCTGTTGGTATGTTGATTGTAAAAGTGTCTTGTGCATATGCCATACCAAATGAACCAGCAACAAACAGCGACACCCCGAACAAAAACATTGTTTTTAACTGATGGCCAGATGGTATATTCATACATCTAACTAGATTAACTAGTTTAATTGTTTTTAATTTTGGAATCATATGCTCATACACAAACGGCGCCTATTTTTCACAAACATCGTTTGAAAAAAGGCATTTATTACAAAGTTTGTATTACAAACTAAATTATTAGAAAATCTGAATAAATTTGAGAACAAAAGCATGCTAGTCATCATGGTTGTTAATATTGAGGCATTTTACAAAATATCTCAATATCTAAAACCACTTGCTTGTCACTACATCACCATTCATCTTGGAATATCCAAGAGAGTCCCTGAATATCCCTCCAAGTAATTTTAGACGTGTGTTTTGGGACTGGTTTTGTCTTTGATGTCGTGATGACTTGTTTTTGGAATACTTGCATGGTATAGATTTGTTCATGAAAATATAATAGAGTGTATAGTTAGTTACGGGGTGCCAAAAAGGGATCCCGCATTTATTTGAAGAACGATAAATATTCATTTGAAGCAGAGATGTTAATGGAATATAATCACAACCATCAATGGGAATATGATGAGAGATTCAGAACATGCATGATATGTTTTAAGATAGAAATGTGTCATGAAAATATCCTCAATACAAACAAAATACAGATTGCGGAGGCATAAAGTGAAAATTTCAAGAGTCCCAATGTTTGGAAGAGCAAAGGTGAAAATCTACGACGGTAATGTGACAGTTGTTTTCATAAAACCTGTCACGGTTTAATTTTTTATTTAAAAAAATAACTAAATTTGGATAATTCCATTTTGTATCAAGAATTCAGTGGCAGATAAAAATTCTGAATCACTAATGTGTCCATCCACCCACCACCCTATGTTTTGCTGTATCCATCTGGGAATGTGAAAGATTTTGTCAGTTTGCTCCGTTTGTGACACGTGAATAATTTCAGTAGACACTAGAAACTCTAATGAGTTGAGAAATTCTTCTGTAGATACTCTGTTTTCAATCCACCATTTTGCATTGTTTTTGATCCACTGTGGTACAAGTATCTCTTGATTTGGCTCAGTGTTTATTTCACTTATCAGAACTGTGTCTATGTTGCGTTCTTTTAGTTTGGAAAATAATACTTCCAATTGCTCAACCTGTGCAAGATTTACTTTGTTTTGGTAATTCTGATTATAAAACAATGAAAACTCTTGTGGATGTAGAGTCACAACTGCAAATCCATGCTCAGATATGCTTTTTTCTACCTGCTCAAATGTGGTGTGGGCACCCAGCCCTACAAATTGGGTTCTATCCTCATTTAATTTGCCCGTAAATGCCGTCTCTGGAAAATGATACAGTGTTTGGCCTGAAAGAGGAAACGGAGGAGTTGTAAAATCTAATTCAGAGCTCAAGTGGGTAAACCCCAAGGATGTCATGGCAGCAACGGTTTCATCATCGTAACTATTTTGAGGGATGAAGACGGTAGGCTTTACACCAAACAGATTGGCAATCTTGTTGTTGGATTTGAGTAAAAGCATCTCCTGACCAACTGTATCAAATTGTGTAATCGATTCATTATCCCATCCATGATTGGCAAATTCAATGCCAGGTTTGTCAGATATGTTTGAGATGAATTCAGTCATGTCCATGTCATGCCCGATGTTATTTGCTATGATTCCAATTGTGAGATCTACATCGTTTTGTTGAAATTTCTCAATTAAAGCCATTTGCACATCTGTTATGAAATAATCTTGAACGTCATCTAGTCTGAATGCTACACAGTTACAACTTTCAACGGTAGAAAAACTAGCATCAGTAACCGTATCTGAGTGAGATCTTTCAGAATAAAAATCAAATAAATGAATTGTTACTGGTTCGATGGAATTATCTTTTATTCTAATTTGAGCTTGTGAAATTTTTGATGGATCTGGATCACCTGTTATGTTAAAATCTGATATTTGAAAAGTATCTATGATTAGTTTGCCTTCTGTTATTTCAGATATCGGGATCTTGTAAGTATACCAAGACTCAAAGTTATCATGTGAGAAATAAACCCAGAATTGTTTCAAAGATAAGAGATTATCCACATAATATGAGATTGTAATTTTTTTATCACTTAGATCTGTTTCATTGAATATACTTCTGGTGAATACAACATCGCCATCACCATCAGTGTCCAATCGTAGAAATACATCAGAGTTAACATTTTTAATTTGATTTCCTGAAGAAGATTGCATCATCCAAGCTAAATTGGAAAAATCATTAGAAAATTCAAGTACATCTGAATAACTTTTATTTTGTGGTATTTGATCTAATTTTTCATTTGATTCTATTGTGGATTGAGGTATGAAAACATCATATTCTGCGTAATTATTATCAACTAATATTGTTTGATTGGCAAATAACACAGAAGGATCATTTTTGTCAAAAATCACCACATAGTATTCTCCAACACGTAATTCTGGAATATGTGCAGTTTCACGTATAAATGTGGCAGATTTCTCAAATTGATCATTAAAAATCTTGGCAACAATGTTTTTCTCCGAAGAATGTTTAGGATAATTTTCCAAATTAGCATTGATTCTAACATAATCCACCGTTGCCGGCCAATCTGTGATTATATCAAAATCTGCACTACCTGCGCCAAGTCTTATTTTCTTTGATTCATAAACCAAATTATCGGAAATGGAAACTTTTGCCGTGTAATGCTCACCTTCCATAATAGTTGATGAAACCCAAAATCGCAGAGTTTTTCCTTCTGCATCAGTTTTTGCAACTTTAATCAAGTTACCCTTATGTGAATATAATTCCAAAAGTGCATTCTCAATTGGAGTTTTTCCGTCTTCATAATATGCAAAAAACTTCATTCCTACAGATGGATTTATTGGTATTTTGATTAATTGGTCAGTTTTATCATCTAATGAGAGATATTTTGTTCCAGACAACATATCATTCACATAGACTAAGATTTTGTATCTCATATTCGTAGGCAACTCAACTGTAAAATATGGTTCTGAAGATTTTCCCATTATCTCTTGACTAATTACACCATCTTGAGATGTAATGACAAGTTTAGGCCCTCCTAGAGGAACTCTATCACCATTAGGATATGTTAGTTCTATTTGGAAAGATGTGTTTTCAGCTACAACATTTGCAGACAAACTAGGAATTATTAGAAGTCCAAAAAATAAAAAAAGTATTTTTTTTTCTACCATCATCTAGTCAACCACTCATTTTTCTTGAAGCTCCATATTGCAGGAAATATCAACCAAGAAGTAACAAAGGTCGTAACTAGATCCATGCATGGTTTGAATTTCCAGTTTTTAGATTTTGTATCTCTGAATTTATAATCACTTCCATGTGCAAGCCCTGGAAGAATTATTCCTAGTAAGTATACTAATGGAAGGGTCCAATCCTGTAAAACTATTGGAACATAAACAAATAATGTGACCATGATCAGAGGGGTTGAAAACATGGACATAAAATCTAGATAAAATATCAAGGAAATCAAAGGGTTACGTTTCCAAAAGAATGTACTGACAAAGAAGTTAACTCTTGTAGTACCCTTTTTCCATCGTTTTTGTTGTTTAACAAAAATATTCCATTTTTCGGGAACATCTGTATATACCACGGAACTTGCAACATATTTTGATGTCCAGTTGAAAAGTGATTGAGCGGTCAAAGCCCTATCCTCAGCGTCATCGTATTCCGACATTGCTTTCATTGTTTTTTTTGTCAATGCAGGAATTGATGTTCCATTTTTATTAACATACAAATTTTCAATTTCTGATTTAGCCCATTTTGGAGCAATCACGTAAGATGTGAGTTCTCGGTCATCTCCATAATGAATTTTAGACTTTTCCCAAAATGGGATAAATGGTGCTAAAGCTTCTCGTCTATATGCAGCCAAACAACCAGAGCAGCAAAGTACAGTGCCAAATGTACTTTCAGTAGTCTTTCTTATGTTAAAAAAATAATCATACCAAACATCTTGAAATTTAGTGAGTATATTTTTTTCAGCATTCCAGACTTTTGCATGACCAACTAGAGATCCAACTTTATTATCTCTTGCAAATGCTTTATCGAATTCCTCAATTGCATATTTGTCAATTATGCTATCAGAATCGATTAGAACAAAATAATTCCCCTTAGAGATTTTAAAACCATCAGCTATTGCTTTGCGTTTACCTTCATTTTTCTTGTTCAATATTGTGAGTCTGGGATATTTTTTTCCAACTTTTTTTAATTCTTCAAGACTATTGTCAGTGCTTCCATCATTAATGGCGATTACTTCAATATTATTGTAAGAAGATCTGAATATTGCATCAAAAACTATGTCAATCATATCTTGTTGATTGTAAACAGGTACAATTACGGAGATCAAAACATTATCAGTCAGTCCACCATGTGCAGGATTTTT
>PFFZ01000039.1:8946-9722 GCA_002781805.1 Nitrosopumilales archaeon CG15_BIG_FIL_POST_REV_8_21_14_020_37_12 | reverse complement strand
AACCATCCAACCAACAAGATTAGAAAAGAGTGTAATGGCAATATTACTGAAAAAAGAATTAATGGTTGTTTTAATTCAATACCCAAATAGCTAGTATAGAACATGGTAAAAAAAATACCAATTAATGCGAATATTCGAATTATCCAACCTTTTCGTTCAATGTATATCTTACCATTGGACATAAGTTTTTGATTTGTTTTATTTTTAATTTGTACTAATTCAGACATCGTTAGAAACTCCTCTTGGATTTAATTCAAATCCAACTAAATCTGAAGCACTAACGAAAGTAACTTGTTGCTTTTTTATCTCAGATAAAAGATCATTAATTTCGTTTATGGAATAAGCATTGTCAAAATTAATTATTATGGGATGTGTACGTTCTGAACTCTTCTTAGGTATGTTATCTATACTAAATTCAGTAGCATTATACGACTCTATTGTAAACCAAATAAATTGTCCATCATGAAATTTATTGTATTGGTTTACATAAGAGAAATCAGCTAAAATTTTGGATTTTTGGAGAAGGGAGTAAATATTTTGATCTGTATCTCCATTAGGAGCTTTAAATAATTTGGAATCAAAATTCCCAATTCTATCAATTATCTGTTTTCCTTGTCTAATTTCTTCTAATTGTTGAGAATAATCAGGTATTAGTGGAATGGAGATGTTACTGTAACCTTGACTTCCAATATCAATTTCATTAGAAAAGGATGTTACACATTCAGGATGATTTTCCGCTGTATTGCCAGATACAAAAACAGTAGCTTTTACATCAT
>PFFZ01000039.1:8345-8866 GCA_002781805.1 Nitrosopumilales archaeon CG15_BIG_FIL_POST_REV_8_21_14_020_37_12 | reverse complement strand
GGTTGTGTAGAAAATTGATATGATAAAAATGGTGGGAGTACTAATACAATTGCTAGAGTTAGGGTTAAACTAGTTGAAATAATACCCACAATTTTTATATTCATGCCGAGCTCGTGGAGACGAATGCTTTATTTTGAACATGCATTCTATACTGAGAATCTATTTTCTTTGAGGATTCTAAAATGCTGTTTGGAACATATTTTTTTGACAAGTCAAGTACCATTTGACTATCTTTTGGAAGACAGTGTCCGCCAATGCCTTCAATTGCCTGCAACATGTCGATATTCCATTTTGTATTAATCGAGTTACGTAGTTCTTCAAAATCAACACCTAGATTGTCGCATAACATTTTCATCTCTTCAGAAAATGCAATCTGAACAAAGCGGTAAGAGTTTTCCACTATTTTTGTGAGCTCTGCCACGTCAGGACTACTTACAGGATGTAACGGGATGTTGAGCAGGTGGCCGTAGAATTTACGACCTTCATCATAACAGCACTGCTCACAGGCCCCAATGACACGT
>PFFZ01000039.1:6446-8273 GCA_002781805.1 Nitrosopumilales archaeon CG15_BIG_FIL_POST_REV_8_21_14_020_37_12 | reverse complement strand
TGGTTGAGAATTTCCAGTATCTTTTTTGTTGTATTTTGGGGAACTGTACTGTCAATCCCAAGCAAAGACCCGCTTTTTCCTTCACGCAGAAGCCTATACACAGTTTCGTATAGACCATCAAGATATGGAACAAACATGTTTTCAGGTTTGTGCGTAGATATACAGATCAGATAATAGTCATAATCAGAGAAATTAACTGCCTTTCTTTTGATTACGTTATCATCTAATGCTCTTTGAACTGCTTTGTCATTGATATCATAACCTTCCACCCACAATCCAATGCTTGTCATGTATTCAGCATTGGTATAGCCGATTTCGCCCAGACCAATGATCAGGATTTTCTTTTGACCCTTTTGCATCTCAGCAAGAATACTCTGAGATTTTTCAAATTCTATCCAACATTCAGAATGAAAAAAATTTTCGTTGTATAAAACTACGCCTTCTTTTACCTCCATATCAGAAAAGCATCCAGAACAAGAAACAATCCTGTGTTTTGAGTTATTCTTGTCTACTGGTTTTTGTTGTGTCGTAAATGTATTCATGACAAGACTGAAATTTTTTTAATATTTTACATTAGATTGGACGGTGCGGGGTGCCATCAAAAAATAAAATGGACATATAATCAAAAAACCAGAATAAAACCATATCGAACAAATCATAATAAATTGTTATTTTGAAATACTGTATTTTGGATTTTATGAAAAATATTTTCATACCACATGATGAGGAAGAAGAATCAGATGAGGACGAATGGGGTTTGGATGATGAAGAAGAACGTTTGGAAAAAGAATGGTAATGATAACTTTCAGAAAAAAAATCCAATCCGCCAGTTGCGGGATGCCAACGTAGAATTTCTCTGTAAAACTATTATACCATCAAATCTCGATTTTTATAATTGATTAAAATAAAACCAGGTATTTTAGGAAATCTTTATGCTTACAAGATGTATGCAAGGCCAACAGCTAGGAGATTGTACGGTGAATTTTCATACCGAAAAAAAGAGATTCCAAAACATCATGAAAACATTCAACGAATGCTGCACGTACTTGCCATACATGGACCGCAGACCACATGGGGAATGGCAAAGGTAGAACTTGCAAACGACACATCGAAGATCAGAGCAAGAGAAAAACAGTACAGAAAGTTTCTTGTAGGACGAGATGATCGTGGAAGGCATTCGTTGGGAGTTCTCGAGACAGGACTGGTGGTCATTGATGGAAAAAACATGCTAAAGACGCCTGCAAACATCTACCGATTGTCAATATATGGAATTTTGTATTGTTTAGATGTATTAGATCTCACAAATAAGGAAATTGACATGATGGCAGAACGATATAGAAATGTGATACCGGGAATTTTTGGCAGATGGGAGTACCTCAAAAAAACCATAGGCAGAGACGTTTACAGGTTGAGACTTTTGGCCAAAGGGCTGTTTTTAGACAACATCCAAACAACAAAGATTGCAAAGATGCCAGTTTACGAGATTCTTACATATTTGTCAACAAAATATCTTGACAATTTTGAACATATTGAGGAGTCTGATCTTGCAGAACAAATATCCTGTTGGTATTATACGCAATTGTTGATTCCCAGAGACTCTCACAAAAAAAACTCGGTAGTTGAATATCATCAATGGTACAAATTAATCACAAAGGGAGACAAGGATCTAAAGGAGATGTACCAGAGATTCCTAGACGAGGTAACCGAATTTTATGAGAGCAGATTCAAGATTGTAAAAAAATTGAAAAGACTATGAGTTTAGATATTTGTTAATTACATCTTCGAGCTTTTCAATATCGTATGGTTTTCCTATTGTTTCTAATAATG
>PFFZ01000039.1:3732-6418 GCA_002781805.1 Nitrosopumilales archaeon CG15_BIG_FIL_POST_REV_8_21_14_020_37_12 | reverse complement strand
TTCATCTACGTTATATGCTGTAATCAGAATAACCTTTGCATCCGAATCAAATTCTTTAATTTTGAAAAAGGCATCAAACCCATCTTGTTTTGGCATTTTGATGTCCATAAATGTCAGCAAAGGTCGGGCAGATTTGTAAACGTCAACGGCTTCCATTCCGTCTCGAGCAGTAATGACTTCATACCCAAGTGTTTCTATCATGTATGCAGTGTTTTCTAATAGTGGGATATCATCGTCTACAATTAATATCAGTTTGTTTGAAATCAAGGTTTCATAATTTTTTAAATTTGTATCTATTTATCTTTCTCTACATTATCCACAACTACATGTTTTGGAAAAACAATGGTGAATTTGGTGGGATTGTTCTGCGCATAGATCGAACCACCATGTTGAACAATCACGTTCTTGCATGTTGCTAATCCTAACCCAGTACCCTGAAGCTTGGTGGTAAACAAGGGTTCAAAAATTTTGTGTAAAATTTCTTCAGGTATTGGTAAACCGCTATTTTTTATTTCAATTTCGTACGCATCACCAATATCTTTGGTAGAAAATATTATCTCTCCAGGTTTTTCACCGATTGCTTGAATTGCATTCAATATGAGGTTTATCAAGACAATTTCCATTTTTTGTTTGTCACATTCAATTGATATGTCTTGTTTGGGAAATGTGAGTGTAATGGAAGGCGGAATTTGAATTGAATTTATTGCACTATCTATCAGCTGAGTGAGATTTGTTTTAGTAAGATTCATCGGAGTAATGCGTACATATTCTAAAACGTCATTGATTTGATGAGCAATTCTGTTTATTCCTTCATCCATGTTCAGGATTACCTTGTCAACTTTCTCATCCTGACTGCCAAACTTTCGCTTCAATACATCTGTTGCAGTTTTTAATATTGCCAGAGAGTTTTTCATATCATGAGCCATACTGGCAGATAATTCTCCGATTGCGGTAAGACGTTCATTTCTTACTTTTACCTTAGATTCTGCCAAATCCTTTTCAGTCTGAATGAGTTTCTTTAAAGACATTGCAAAATTGTTGTATGAATTTGAAAGAGTGTTGATCTCATGTATTATGTTGGGTTCTGCACGTACGTCAAAATTTCCAGAAGACATTTGGTTGTAGATTTTTGTTAATTTTTCAAGAGGCTTTGAAACAAAAATTGTAATTAGAATGCCAATCACAATAGTAACTATAGCACCAATGATGGATGGAAAAACAAGCGAATTTCTCACGTCATCTAGTGATGTGATAATGTTTGCCTTGCTCTGCTGAATCACAGCGATCCATCCTAATCCAGTTTTTGAGTTGGTTGACTTGGAATATGACAAGACATGAGTAGAATCATTAGAAGAAAATTCAAAACTTCCCTCCGTATCGTCTAGTTGAGCAAAATACGAAGCTGTCACATTTTCTCCATACTTTATACCGTTAGAATAAATTATCTGACCACCATCATCTAGAAGAACAACTTGCTTGCTTTGCTCATCAAGTAATACAGCATTGCTAGTAAAATCAGACAGTAAATGATCTAATGCAATTAAAACCCGTATGGCACCCAAGAATTTGCCATTCTCATCAGAGATTGATATTCCTAAAGGTACAGAGTATGAATCATAGTCGGGAAAATACTCTACATCACCAACATAGATTCCGTCGGATTTTGTGGCTTGCCACCATTCTTTGTCATATTGCACGTAATCAGACACTCCCAAAATAGGTACAATATTTGCACCATATGCATTTGTTACAAAAAACTCATTGGCAAAATCAAAACCATATGTCTGATCATAGTTGGCAATTATTGAAGACAGTTCATTTAGATGTCTCTGCTCTACAGCTTGTGTGATAAATGGAAGGTACCGGCTGTAGTTTTTATAAGAAAAAGTCTTTTCTTCTACATACGCATCAATGTCTGGAATTTTTGAAAATTCGTCATTAGATGATTGTAAAATCTGTCGGATCTCTTTTGCTTTTTCCAGAGATTGAAAATCAGATATACGTTTATCGATAAATAAATCCAGATTCTGTATGAGACTACTTGCAATGACTTGGTTTTTTAGCACAGTTGATTCAATGAGTTGTTCAGAATTCACTTCAAATGTAACATAGCTCTGAATAGCATAAACAGCAGATATGATTGCCATTCCAGCTATCAAAAGATAAATAATTCGTACATGCAAACATTTCTACTAGTCATATTTGTGGATTTAAGTTAAAGGCACCCCGCACTGAGGACTCAACCCAATTATAATTAAATTCAAATGAAATTTCCATGGCAAGAGCCCAATACCGCTCTGAGATGGTCGTAATACACGAAATACTTGCGATAACAGCCGACGGAGGGCGTATGGGTGCAAATGTCTCAAATATCTCATTGAAGGCAAATCTTTCACACTATGCAGCAATTGAAAAATGCGATAGGCTTTTGGAGGCAGGATTGATGGAACAGCATGTAACAAAGGGAAGCAGAGTTTTTTGTATGACTAGCAAGGGGCTAATGTTTTTCAGAGAATTAGACAGATTTCAGAATATAGTCAGTTCATTAAACCTAAGATGTTAAAATGAACCAGAATGCAACATGACACAACACTTTATGTTGTGTTTTCAATAAATACAAAAGTTTGTACCGTATGTTAACTAAACCAAGAAGCAGGTTCACATCATGCTTGGCAATGCCAAACAG
>PFFZ01000039.1:1778-3515 GCA_002781805.1 Nitrosopumilales archaeon CG15_BIG_FIL_POST_REV_8_21_14_020_37_12 | reverse complement strand
TACTTTATCATTTGAACATACTGGATCAGGAACATGATATGGATATACATATGAAAAACGACTTGGATTGGTAAAGGTATTAGATTTGAAGTAGTATGATGTATTGCAAAGAAATCTGCACTAACTTTGTCCAAGGGAAAAGAACTCAGATATATGACAATAATGGCTGCTATTGCAGAAATTGTGAGCGATATTACAAGGAGACGTTTTCAAGATGTCCATGTTGCAACAGCTTGACAAGACACAAACGTAGGAATAAAAGATCCATCAAAATTTACAGAATCAGACAATCAAAAAGAGACAATTAATTTCTAAATACCGCATGATATCTCATAATTTTTATTGAAAAGGCAGGAACAAAACAGACATAGATCTACATATTGAACATCTAGCCGTCATCCATAAATTGTTCCATAGTTTGCTTTATCTTTTTTTTAGAAACATGTTCGTCAGAATCCATGTCTTTTTTCATAACTTTTTGTAGTTCGTCAATTGTGGATGATTTCTTTATTTTCATAAAACACCATTAGGCATGTCTGTTGGTAATTCGCATTAAGATTGGTTTGCCCTTTGCGCTTTTTGGATGTTTTTCTTTCTTGCTCTTTGCTGCACAGGCGTCGGCTTGTCGCTTTCTGGAATATTTTTCCTAGGTTTTGCTTTGAAGATGTTTCCTTTGTATCGTTTTATGGTACCACGTAGTCTGTCAAGGATTTGTTTTATCTTGGAATTATTGGATTTTAAAACATCATTTTGGACATATGCATCATCTTTATGAATTAACCAAGAATGGGTAGCCCAACTTCCACTGGAGCGCTTTCCGGCAACTCTTTGTGTATGTCCAGAGCATCCAACATCATGTGTCCTAAATGTTACAAATTCGGATTTTGGACGAATTATTACTCTGTAATACTCTCCCTGATTTCCCATTCCTGGTTTTTTTCTTGATCTTCCGTCGGGCTGTCTTAGGGATCTTTGACGCGTTGTCATATTCTGCCATGCTTTTTGTGCTTTTCTGATATTTTGTTTAGCAGCATGGATTTGTTTTGTAGTTGCCATTACACTGTATTACCTATTGTCTTATATGATATTGATTACTCATACAACACAATTATGAAGAAATATGAAAAAATTAAGCTGAACGCTTTAACTTCAGCTCTAGTTTGTATAATGTTTTTTTAAACATCATGAGAACAGCATAACATGAATAGAATCGCAATACTTTCAGGAATTGCAGTGGCAGTAATAGCATCAGGTGTATTAGGTGCATATGCCATACTTGAAAGTGACATAGACATACCAACGCCACAAAATGCCGAAGAGATTGTCTCAGAAATTAATGAGGGCATTGATAACGCAGATCTGGGATATGGTCAAGTAGAAAAACAAGACGGGGCATATTCACCATAGATTTTTTTTATTTTTTATGACTAGGATAAGGAACATGCTTTGAAATTTTATTCAGCATTGGAAAATCACTCAGAATATACCTATGAATATAAAACTGAATTTGTTTGGAAAATATCAATAAGATTGGGAGATGAAAATCAATTCAATCTTGCAGAGATTGTGATGAAAATCCATGTAAATCAGCAGTGCGAAACACCATCTGATTTTTCTGTATTGATATTTGTGAATTTTTCTTGAAACAGTATTTGGTAACAATATGTGTTTTTTTATTGTATAGTGTAATTTCAGACTTGGATAAAGCTAGAAAAGTAAAAAGATTTTCGCTTGAAA
>PFFZ01000039.1:0-1651 GCA_002781805.1 Nitrosopumilales archaeon CG15_BIG_FIL_POST_REV_8_21_14_020_37_12 | reverse complement strand
TGGATGTCTTGTATGTATTTGGCAGAATATTTGGAATCTGAATCGTTTGTGTTTCCTTCAACTCCAATTTTGTACTTTTTTATTTCAGTAAACATTGATTTTTCCTCTGAATACAATGTTATCTTGTAAGAGATATTCGTATGTAAGCTTGTTTGAGTAATTTAAGCTGGTTACTACGAGTTGTGAATGTATGTGATTAATCATATAGCTAGTCTGATTAAAATCAGCTAGATCATTTACAAGTATTAAAATGATTTTATTACCAAACATACACATGACAAAACTACAACAAATTCAAAAACTGGTTGAAGAAAAAGGTGAATTGATGGTCATGTCAGATACTGGTGAAAAATTTGAACTGCACAAACATAATGTAAAGTTCAACGAGTCATCAGATTTGGTAGAAGTTGACGGAGGGACCAAAAAGTTTTGGTTGATCCCGTCAAAGATAGCATACTTTTGGACTCATGATAAAGCCAGAGAAGAATAATCTCATTTTTTATCTCTTTTAATTTTAAGAAATATTGCAACAACAAAGTATACAATACTGATCACTGCAAACAACAATCCAATCCACCATGACTGTGGAAATGAGTCTACAAATATCATTGCCAACAATCCTAAAATAAATACAATGGATGCGCCAATCAAACCAATTGTTCTTGTGTACTGGATGTTTTGAATTTTCAAATTATTTCATTCCCGCTTTTTGCTTCATTTTATAAAATGGAATACCATCTCCATGCCTTTGTAGTTTCTTTTTGGCAGTTGATTTTTTTCTGAATTTTGATATTTTTGTACCTAGATTTGAGGATTTTTCTTTAACTATTAAAACTGGAATGTCAGATGCATGCATGACATAATTGGATATGCTTCCAAAAACCACCTCTTTTATTGGTCCCTTCCCTGAAGAACCCATTATGATTAGATCATATTTTGATTTTTTTGCAACCTTTACAATCATTTCTGCCTCGTCTCCCCTGACAATTCTGTGATTTGCAACAACGTTTTTGTTTTCGCAGTAAATTTTTGCTTGCTTGATTGATTCTTCTGTATGTGCACGAATTTTTCCGGACATGTCATCGTATGGTGTGCCTGATTTTACTCCAGGCATAGCCTTCATCAGAGTTATTGATGCACCCAGATGCTTAGATAGATAGATGGCAGTGTCTAATGCCTTTGCAGATTTTTTTGTAAGATCTACAGGCACAAGTATTTTATCAATTCCTTTATGAATGACGTTTTTTTGTTTTTTGTTGCATCCACTACACAACGGAAATATCAAAGTGGAGCCAAGATCTACCTCACCGATAAATTTGCCACATACAGAACATTTGACCTGCTTTGTGTTGTAAATATTCATGGTTTTAGGATTTTTTCAATTTTAGTTTTTATGATGATTTTGTCCATATTCATAAAATGGATACAGACACATGTAAGATATGAGTAAGTAAGCTCGAGAATGGAAAATAAGCTAATTTGACATATTTACTTATAATGAGTTTAAATAATATTTTTTGTTTATTTGACAATATAACAGATTTTCTATCAAATATATCATGAAGGCATTATCAAGCAAAGAAATTCAAGAATTTGAAAATATCTGTGAGAAAATTTTGAAAAACAAGGATGTCAGGTATATTTGCCTTTT
>PFFZ01000102.1 GCA_002781805.1 Nitrosopumilales archaeon CG15_BIG_FIL_POST_REV_8_21_14_020_37_12 | reverse complement strand
GCAAACCCAGCATCTGGTTCAGGTACACCTTACCTTGATGCAAGCGGTGTAGTCGGCGCTTCAGTGATTGCAGGTGCAGTCTTTGGTGGTATTGCAGCAGCCTTCTTCATTAGAGGAAGATCTGGCAAATACGCAGCAATGGGAAGAGGATAAATGAATCATTCCCAATATTTTCTAATTAATTTAATAAATGAGAAAAACAAGGAGGAAAAATATGGCTTACTGTATTGGAAAATGTAGAGAGTACAAAGCAACAAAGCCAACACAGATTGGCAGATATGCCGCAGGACAGAAGAGATGCAATTATTGCGAGGTATTTGTAGATTATGAAGGAATTACTTGTCCATGTTGCAACAGGCAGCTAAGGTGTCTTCCCCGTAGTAGAAAAGGCAAAGAAAAATACTTGGAGCAGATAATAAGATAAAAATAAAAATCTATTGTATAGAAACAGATTTTTTTGGTTGTACTTTAGTTGGTTTTGCTTTTGGTAGAGTAATATCCAATACACCATCTGTGAGTTTAGCTTTTACTTGTCCAGAAATAACTTTTTCAGACAATGGTAGTGTTCTGTAATATGAAAGATGACTTCTTTCCTTTCTGAGATAATTCTTTTTCTTTTCTTCAGATGTTTCTTTGTGTTCTGCAGATATTTCTAAAGCATTGTCGGTTACATTCAGATTGATCTCGTTTTTCTTGACTCCAGGCACATCCATTTTTATCCTAAATTGATTTCCTTCATCTATTACATCGCATGATGCTTTGGGGAGATTTGGGAATGACTGTGTGTGTATTGATGGAAATGATGAAAAAGCTTTTTCCATATCCTTGCGTAGATTTTCTATAGATCTGTCAATATCTAACCAACTAGATGCCCAAAAAGGCGCTACCTTTGACTTGTTTTTTATAGATTTTTTTGCAATCACACAAGTAATACGGTAATATTTACATAAAAAAGTAGGATGAATTTCACTGTTGAGAATTAGGTTTGTGTATTATGAATGAAAATAATACGTCTTTTTATAAGAAACCGTTTCTAGTAATACTTGATGGCCATTCCTGCAGATGTTCAAGACTATGTCGAAAAGAATATGAAATTAATGATTTCACAGACAGAAACTTATCTGCCGTTCATTAAAGTTGCATTCCCCTACTCCAACAATCTAGCTGACGGTGTTTACAACCTGATAGTAGGCAGTGCTCTTTCCGTGTTTGTAAATCAATATGCAATGAGAATGAAATACCCAACTGCTGATGATTTTTCTGAATTTGGGAAGCTTGTATTGAAATACAGAGATCAGGTAGAGAAATTTTTCACCTAATCTATTTTGATCTTCTGACCAGAAATCTTTTTCGGCATAGTAATTTTCAATCTCCCATTTTCAAATTTTGCAGTAGTTTTATTTTTGTTTATGTTTTCTGGAAGTGAAATAGTTTTTTTGAAATATTGAAATTTTGTTGTAATGCCCAGTTTTTTCTCGGAATAGACTTCTCTAAGTTTTGCTTCTACGCTGATTGTATTTTTATCAAAAGTAACCTTGATGTCTTTCTTATTTACTAAAGGAAGATCAAATTCTAACAACCAATAAGTACCAAATTCCCTAATACAAGAAAGTGGTGACAGTATATGGCTAATCACATCATCATTAAATAAAGAGATGATTGAGGGTTGAATTGTCCTTATATCCAAATTATTTTCGTTTATTGTTTTCACATAATCACCGATAAATTTGTGGAACCCTTGTTTTATCCTGTTGCTGTTGTTGTAAGGCACGTATAGTCTCCTCCATGAGATTTCTGTGTTGTATTCTCAATCTTTCCATTCTTTTTTTAATGTCAGTTGTATCAACTTTGACATTCAAAACTTTGGCAAGAGTCGTTATAGCTAAAATTGATGCTTCAGGATCGGGAAAGAATGGATGGCATTCAGCATACAAAATTAATGCAGGTACCTTGGATTTTCTAAATACTGTAATTATTGCAGCATCAGTTCCAAAAATTGAACCTGACAGGAATTTGGATATTTGATTATCATAAAGAATTTCTTCAAGTGATTGATGGGTAACTAGTCCGTAAATTTTGGGTGTATTGGGTTCACGGTTTATTGTTTCCATCCCACTGACTATGATTATTTTTTTTATATCATTATTTTTGCAGTATTGTAAGATAGATTCTGAAAAATCATATGCTCGATAGGGATCAAACGGAAGATCTGACATAATTACAAAGAGGTTATCTTTTTTGTAAATTCTGATCGGAGCCAATATTTCGCCGTCTTCTACAAATAGTGTGGGAGGCAAATCAGGATGATCAATTTCTCCAATTTGTTTCATTCCTAAATAATGAACAAGGTACGAAATTGAGAAAGTTCCTACAAGACCATTGCTTGGAAAGCCTACTAATAAGATATTTTCTTGATTTGGTTTGCTAACTTTCATAACTAGAATATTGGTAATCCAATTTTTCTAATGCTTTTTTTAGAACGTCTTTTGGCACGTTTGGATAATGTTCTTAGTAATTTTTGGCTCAAGTCTTCTAAAACTTCACTCAGATCAAACCCTATTGAATTGTAAATTAGAGGTGCGTGGTGTGGGGTTATGATCATGATTGATACCTCATATTTTCCTTCTTTTTTGTTTCCAGTTCTTTGTTGCTTTATTGAAACTCTAGCTTCTTGAATTTCTGAATAAACATTTTGAACTCTTTTGAGAGTATTTTCAAATTTTTTGCTGATAAGAGTCATATTTTTTTGATCCTCAGGTAGCCCTACAATGTATAATGGAATGGGAGTTTCTACTTTAGACGCCAATAATTCAAGTATGTCTCTAAAAGTGATTATCCCTTGCAGATTTTCCCAAAGATTAACTAAACAACATGAAGTGTTTGTTTTTAACATTGAATTTATGATCTTGTTGAGATTGTCATTTGGTGAGCATTGAGGTATTCTTGTGCTTCCTATATTTCCAATCCTAGATTCTAACTTGTGAATGGTTTTACTTCCCATTGATTTTTTTCCTTGTCTTTCTTGTGGTATGATCAATTCCAGAATATGTGCAGATGTTAAAACTTGTTTAATTTTCCCTTGATTCAGTACTGGCAAGTGATCAATCCTCTTGGATGTCATAGTTCGTCTGGCATTACTAAGCGATTCCTCTGCAGAAATGGTTATTGGATTTTGAGTGTAAATTAAATTGGCTTTTATCCATTTGTTATCTTTGGTTGAAAGAAGCTTTAGTATTCGCTGTGCAGTCACTACTCCTATAATTTTATTTTTTTGAACTACAGGCACTTCGCGAATTCTATAGTGAGAAATTATGTTTGCTGCTTTTTGGATGGAATCATCAGGGTTTAGATAAGGAATAGGATAAAGAAATGGTTCTACTTTCATTGAGGTGATATTTTTGGCATCCAGTAGTGTTCTGATATTAGTTGAAAGGGTTGATTTTCCATTTAGACAAAACACATCATATGCATTATTTTTTGAAATTTTACCAATAACATTTGAAAGGGTATCGGATGGATCAATTATTGTGGCCTTTGAAACAAGTGGTTTAACCTTAGAGGATTTTATGTCTTTTAAATGCTCATGAATTGTATCTGTAATCATTTTTGCTCTAACTATCTGGACATCTTCCCAGTTTTAAATTAAAAGAAAACCCAGATTTTCAGTGCTGATTTTCATGTGTGGTATTTGAATGGATATATTTAACGAATTAAATTGATAATGCTGTATTGCGATTAAAAAATGCAGATCTCAATCAGGTGATTATTAAGAGAACTGTGACTGTTAGCCCCAACGCTACACTTCTAGATGCTAGAGAGATTTTGCTAAGGCATAATTTGAAAAGATTGGTAGTCATAGACGCAAAAAATCGACCAGTGGGAATAATTACAGAAAAAGACATTGCAAAAACCATCTATGCGCTTGGAGACAAGCCGATCAAATCTGTAAAAGTATCTGGATTTATGTCAAAAAAATTGATTACTGTAAAGAAAACAGATTCCGTTTATGATTGTGCTAAATTGATGAAGAAAAATCGAATTAGCTCCATTATTGTTTTAGGCAAAGAGGGAGTTTTAGAAGGACTTGTTACAAAAACAGATTTGGCGTCGCTTTTCCTTACTCATGCAGTAGCTCCACTCAAAGTTTCAAAAATAATGACTAGAAATGTAATTACAGTTATGCCTGGAGATTCATTGTTGTATGTAGAAAGTTTGTTGATTCATAATAGAATAGCTAGAATCGTGGTAGAACGAAATAAGATGCCTGTAGGCATTATAACTTTTAGGGATTTTGTACCAGCAAAATTACCTTATTGGATTGCCCAATCAGCCGATCCGAAGGAGGTTCAAGAGTATAAAATGAAAAGTAATTTTGCAGAATACCATGTAAATCAGATGAGTCACTTGTTGCATTTTAAAGCAGTAGACATAATGTCAGCCAATCCTATTACAGTTGATGCTGACGAAGATGTGGGAGTCGCTGTTTTGTTAATGATAAGAAACAATATCAGTGGGATTCCTGTCGTAAAAAAATCAAGACTTGTTGGAATTATTACTAAAACAGATATTGTAAAAGCAATTGCAGAAACCTAAAATCATTTTATTATAAGAATTGAGCAAGGTGAGTTATTTGCAAGTTTATTGGATACACTTCCAAGAAAGAATCGGGCTGTTGCACCAAGACCTTTACTTCCCATAATAATCAGATTACATTGTTCTTTTTTTGCAAGCTTAATTATTTCATTAACAATGTTTCCTTCTTTTATAATTATTTTTGAATCAAGGCCTTTCATAGTGGTTGTTTTTTTTGCTTTAATCAAAACTTTATTCCCAAATTTTCTTAAAATGTCAAGATATTCTTTTCTATCCAAGAAATTGATCGGAAATGTTTTTTCAACTACATGTAAAAGTATCAAACGAGAATGATAGTTTTTTGCCATGTCACATGCATGTAACAGTGCCTTTTCCGAATATTTTGATCCATCCAGCGGAACTAGAATATTCATATAAAGTGATTTTCTCATGTAGAAGTTTACATATTTTGAATATTTAACTAAACTTCAAAATCATCAATGATGAAACTAGAAGATATTCTTATAATTGATAATCTTAACTTGATCTTAGATCTAAAAAATGAGAGGCAGAAGTAAATGACTAAAAAAGGCATAAAGAAGATACTTGTACCGCTTGATGGCTCCAAAAATTCCATGAGGGGACTGGATGAAGCGATTTATCTAGCTAGACAATGTCATGCGACTATTACTGGTTTGTATGTTATTCCAATTTATCCGAGGAATTTTGCTGATGCAATTATGCCTTATCAAATTCATCTTAAAAAATCAGCTAAAAAGTTCATGAGTGAGGCAAAAACAAAATGTGCACAGAAAGGAATTGTGTTTAGATCAAAAGTAGTGTTTGGTAGTCCAACAGCTGAAATTAATGATATGGTAAATACTAAAAAATTCGACATGATTGTAATTGGTTCCAGAGGTCAAAGTGGATTAAAAGAAATATTTTTGGGTAGTGTTGCAAAAGCTATAGTTCATAAATCAAAAGTTCCCGTATTAGTCATAAAGTAGGTGAATGAAGTGTTTTCTAAAATGTTAACTAGAATTCTTGTTCCATATGATGGTTCCAAGTTTTCATCTAAAGCGTTATCACATGCAATGGAATTAGCACATAATTTAGACTCGGAAGTTTTTTTATTTTCCGTAGTTAGTATTGGATATATTTCGCCACCTGGAATGTTGGGTTTGATCAGAACAAAATCAGAAAAAGAATCTATGAAAAAATGGCAGAAGATTGTAATTGGTGATGCTGAGAAGATGTTGAAGACAGCTGCAAAGAAATGCAAAGAGAATGGAATTACTGTATCATATAGTATCGCTAGAGGCAATATTGCAAATGAAATATTAAATTTTTCAAAAAAGAAAAAAATTTCGTTAATAATAATGGGTAGTCAAGGTCTTCATGGAATAGGAAAGATCAAAACTTTGGGTAGTGTAAGCAGAAAAGTTTCTGAGCAGGCAAGTTGTCCTGTGCTTTTAGTTAGATAAAGACTAACTTAATTCTCCTAAAAAGTGTACAATATCATGATCCACTAGGACTGTTCTATCCTTAGGTACATGAAATAGTTTTTTTGAGTTATTTGACTGTATGATAATTTTTGAGAAAGGATCTTTTAGAGATTTGTATAAAATTCCTTTTTCACCAATAGATTGAGACCAATGAGTACCCTGAACAAACGTGATTGTTTGGAATTTTATTACTTGATAAGAATATACCATGTAAATCACTTGTTTTGTTCCATACGTGTTAAGATTTGATCACAAATTCTTCTCATTTCTGAATCAGATCCTACACTACAAATTTTAACTAGATCAGTAGTTGTAATTATTCCAATAACTTTACCATCTTGCATGACAGGTAACTTGTGAATGTTTTTTGTTTTCATAATTTGTGCCGCTTCCCACACTGTTTCTTCTGGTCCTATTGCAATCAAAGGAGAAGACATTACTTTATCTAAAGAGAAGGTTGGTGAAATTTCTTTGGCAGTAATTTTTTTTACAAAGTCTCTTTCGGTTAGAATCCCAACCGGAGCATTATCTTTGGTTACTATTATGCAACCGATGTTCCTGTAATCCATTATCCTTGCTGCTTCATTTATTGTAATTGATGCATCCAATTCAGCTAAATCTCTGATCATTACATCTTTTACAAATGTATGAGCCATGAAGTTATTTTGATGATTATTCTAATAAATAAGATCTTAATTTTCATGAAAAGAAATTGAAATTTGAAAAAATGGTATTATTTTACTATCAAAACTGGCAGCTTAGATTTATGTAAAACAAAATTCGAAGTACTTCCAAGAAAAGTTTCCTTTATTGAACCCATACCTCTTGAACCAATTACAATCATGTCGAATTTTTTACTATTTGCATAATTGACAATTTTTGATCCTTCATCACCATAAATTACCATATCAGAAAAATCAATTCCGTTTTGGGCTGAACGTTTTTTTGCCTTGGACATAAATTTTGATGCATTTTGAAGAAGATGTTTCTCAACATAAGAAATTTGAGAATCCGTTTGTGGTTTGGATAATGGAATAACATACAAACCAGTAATAGTCGCATGACATTGTCTAGCTAGATAAATCGCCTCATCCAGTCCCCTCATGGAATTTTTGGAGCCATCAAGCGGTACAAGTATCTTCTTTATGCTCACAGTAGCTGTAGTATTTAGTCAGGTTTAAGATGTTTCTATGCATTATCGTTTTTGATTTTCAATTATGATATTATAGAAAGACCATAATATAACGAAAAATAAAGTCCATTGAAGTGAATAAGGATCCTACGCGAATTACTGTGAAAGATATTATGAATAAATCAGTAATTGCAGTAGATGCATCAATTACAATAAATGAAGCAGCAAAAATGATGGAAGATTCAAAAGTTGGATCTGTCATAATTATGGAAAATAATTTACCTATAGGAATTGTTACTGACAGAGATTTTGCAGTGAAAGTGGCAGCTCACGCATATCAGATTTCAACGCCTGTCAAACAAATAATGTCTTCTCCTTTGATTGCAATAGGACCAGAAGAAACAGTGTGGATGGTTTCAGATTTAATGTATACAAGAGGTGTTAGAAAATTACCTGTAATTGAAAATGATCAAGTTATAGGAATTGTGACAGCAACGGATCTTGTAAATCAGTTAGCAATATCAACTGAAGAGGATATACAGAAAATGTTTCATGAATCAGTCATTAAAGTATACAAACAATATAGTCCATACAATTAATCATCCATTAATAATATAATTCATCAATGATTTTCCTCCGATTAATGCACCAATAGATAATCCAATATTTGCCAAAAGATTAACTGCCAATGTAACATAATGGCGATTATCTAATAGATTGCTAGAATCAAGAGCAAGTGAGGACATTGTTGTAAGTGAGCCACAAAATCCTATTGCAGCAAATAATGAGTATTTGCCATCAAGATTCCATTGTTCAGATAAAATTACAAACATTCCTAGAACAAATGCCCCTAGAATATTGACAAACAGAACATTTAGAGGCAGAGTGTTTAACAAAACCTGGGATTCTGTAATTTTATATCTGATAAATGCTCCTAGAACAGAGCCCCCTGCCAGAAATACAAATTCTAAACCTTTCATTGGCTACCTCCTTTTTTTCATTACTGGTATACATTATCAGTGTTCGCAAAACACGGTTTAGGTTACTAGACCAAGGCTAATGTCTTAGCCTTATCCATACAAGGCAAATTCTATCTAATTTTTTTGTCTATCTCAGGTCTTGAAGATTACACAGGACACTATTTTTTGGTGTTCAGTCGAACATGAAATTCAAAATTCGTTGATCACTTAAATGTCATAATATCTTGAATTGTATAATGACAAAAACATCACTTGTTGCATTATTTGCAATTGTTGTTTTGGTAGCAGGAAGTATTGCTGGACCTGTAGCACTTCTACAGCCAGCTGATGCCATGAAGAGTAAAGGAACTGAGACTCGTGAAATTGGCTCAAAGAAAGTCTGTGGAGACAGATTATGTTCTGAAATACCAAAAATGACAAAATCTACAGAGAAGAAAAAAGAAGAAGAAAAAAAAGAAAAGAAATCTGTAGAGGCTGAAAAAGCAAAAGATGTACCAAAGAAAGATACCAAAGCTGAAACAATGGAGAAGGCCAAAGTCGCAGTCGCACAATCAACCAAATTTGCACGAACTGTTACTGGAAGCATGATCTCCTCAGTAGATCCAGGAATCGGACATGAGACACATCAACTAGCAGTAATTTTGCCACCCAGTGACAAAATTTATCGTGGGCAGTTAACATATTCTGCAACTGAAAATGTTCAACTAGTTGTGCTAAATGGTCCTCTAAAACCAGGAATGGATAAGGGACAGGCTATCTGGACTCCTGATGGAGAGACAATTTACGGTCTAACTTTTGTTGATAATCAAAACTCGGCAGGTGTATTCCAATTTACGGGAAACGCACTGGCTGTTCACACAAAGAAAGAGACTCCATTTACTGTAACTTATTCTGTTTCATACACTGAACATGTAGTGGACAACCAAAAGATTCTTCGAGGAACAATTACCTCAAAACAGGATCCAGGAATCGGACATGAGACACATCAACTAGCAGTAATTTTGCCACCACGTGAGCAACCATATTCAGGCCATCTGACATATGATGCATCTGAACCAATACAGTTAGTATCATTGATTGGTCCAGTTTCTCCAAAACATATGCAAGGACAACCTACATGGTCATCTGATGGAAAAACTCACTATGCATTAGTCTTTGTAGATCCAAAGAAATCTGCAGGCTCTTGGGTATTTTCTGGCAATGCAATGGCAATCCATACGATGAATGAAACACCATTCACGGTAAGCTACGCAGTAGTACTTACTGAATAATTCCCTTTTTATTTTTTAGACATATACCCAAAACGACTATGATCTTAGGAAGGGTTGTTATTGTCCATAAAATCATGGCCAATTTGTCATAGCAATGTCTATGTTAATTCACGTTGTTTTGATTGTAAGTATACTTTTTGTGCAAAAATTAGGAATAATTCTATTTTAGTCTTAAAATTTGGCTATGTGCTAATGTCATAGTCAGTGTGGATAATGTACCCATGATTTTTATAGGTTTGTTATTTTTGCGAAATTAGATGACTATTAAACTACGATGTGAAGACTATGGTTTTGAGTGCGATTTTGTTCTTGAAGGCGAAAAAAACGTCAGCATATTGGAACAGTTAAGAAAACATTTTGAAGATGAACATGGGATTGATTATACAACTGAGGCAGTTACTCAGATGATCATGAATCGCGGTCATTCTTTAGAATCAATCAGAAAAGAATAATCTGTTTTAGATTTTTAATTTTTTAACATTTAATACAATGTATATCGTAAGATAGTTAGTAAGATTCCAAATTAATAATGAGGAATTTTTCGTCTTCAAAGTTACAAGTTAATTCCAAATTTGCCTATTACAAACTCCTTTTATCTGATAATTACTATTATGAATTAGTAGTGGTAAATTATTCTAATGATTATGATGTAAAGTGTCAGCTTGACACTTGCAAAACCTACCCTGTCATTACAGATTCTGAAAGAGGAGAAATGTTTTGCGGGGGATGCGGGTTGGTTCTAGTGCAAAACATATCTGATGTTTCACATGAAAACACTGGTTTTACTCAAGAAGAGTATATGAAAGAAACAAGGACAGGTCCTGCAACTTCACTAACAATGCATGACAAAGGATTATCTACAGTCATAGGAATTGACAAGGATTCCACAGGCAAGGCGTTATCAAGTAAAACAAAATATGAATTCAACAGACTCAGAACTTGGGATCAGAGAAGCAAGTCAAGAAAAACCGCAACTCTGAGCAAGGCATTTACATTATTGCATGGAATGAAAACAAAACTTGGAGTTCCTGATAATGTTGTCGAAAGTGCTGCCTATATCTACAGAAAAGCAGTATCTGCAAGGCTTACACGTGGAAGAACTATGGCTTCTTTGGTTTCCGCTGCACTATATGCTGCATGTAGGGAGAATAACATTCCAAGGACTTTGGATGATGTTGCATCTGCAGGAAATATTGAAAGACGTATTTTGTCTAGAGACTTGAGAACAATAATCAAAAAATTGGGATTAAGCCTAAAACAATACGATACAACATCTTTCATATCAAAGATTTCAAATAACATGAATTTTAAAGAAAAGACTAAACGAGATGCATTTGACATTCTTAAGAGATGTGAAGACAAGAGAATTACTGCAGGAAAACATCCTGTTGCACAAGCTGCTGCATCATTGTATATAGCATGTATACTAAATGGGGAAAAAATAAGTCAAAAGAAGTTTTCTGTGGAATCAGGAGTTAGCGATGTAACAATCAGAAACAGAGCCATTCTGATTAAAAAAACTCTCAATATTTTAGGGAACGAATATGAGTTATAGCCAAATTCATTGTAATTGTGGCATGTGTAATCACACACCAGATCTAGAATGTATAAAAAAAGAATGCAGATGTTGCTTTAATTTTCACATCAGATCAGGTACGGATTAATTTTAAAATTAATTCCAAAAATAGATAAATTACTCAGTTCATTTTATTTACTAAATTCATGATTACTCTAATTTGTTCCATAGTAATTTTATATAATTTTTCTATTTGTTCATAAAGTTTAACAATTTCTGATTCAAGTTTTGATTTTTCTTTTTGTAAATCCAAGATTTGATCTTGAAGTTTCAAATTCTGAGATTTGAGATTTTCATTCTCTTTTGTTAATCTTTGAATTTTTTCTGATTCTGATTCTTCCGGAAATGGTTCTGGGATTGGTTCTGGTTCTGGTAATTTTATTGGCTCTGGTTCTGGTATAGGCTCAGGAATTCTTGGAGGTTCTGGTTCCTGTCTAGCTTCTTGTGAAAAACTGTAATCAAAACCGATCAACAATAAAAATAAGCCAAGGAAAATTATCTTTTTCATAGATGTAATAATAAAATAGGTTTTTTGTATATGAATATGATTATCGATTTTTAAAAATGATTTAAAAAATTATTTAAAGAAATCAAATTCTTGATCTCTTTTTTGTTTTGGTAGATCTTCCATAACAGCTTGAACTACTTCATTATGGTTGTATGTGAGATGTCTAAGAAATTTTGCAGATTCATCAGCTCTTGTCTTTGCATCGGCAAATAGCATTTCTGGACTACTTAGTGCATTCATCATTGTGTTGCATTCTCTACACGGTTCAAAATCAAGATACAGCTTCATATTCCAGGTTCATTGTCTTAGTATTTAGACTATTTTATAGAGTGTGTCATTGGTGTCTCTTTCTTTATTGGCTTAATCTTCTCAATAGCATCAAGAAGATCCTGTTGAGAGATCTTTATGTCTTTGACATTTTGAGACTTGCCTCCAACATATCTCTTTAAGGATGCAATTGCTGCTCTATTTGCAATCGCTGCAATTTCAGCTCCACTGAATCCATTTGTTAGTTCAACAATTTTGGAAACATCAACATCTTCTGCAAGTGGTTTCTTTTGAGTATGAATCTTAAAGATATGCTCTCTTCCTTTTGCATCGGGTTTTGGGACTTCTATTATTCTATCAAATCTCCCAGGTCTTAGAAGGGCTTCATCAACTATGTCTAGTCTATTTGTGGCACCAATTATCAGTACATTATGAAGTTCTTCAAGACCATCTATTTCAGTAAGGATTTGTGAAACCACGTTTTCTGATACATGAGATGAATCACTTCCGCTTCTTCGGGGTGCAAGTGCATCAATCTCATCAAAGAAGATTATACATGGTGCAACTTGGCGTGCCTTTCTAAAAATTTCTCTCACACCCTTTTCGGATTCTCCTACCCATTTTGAGAGTAATTCTGGTCCTTTAACGCTGATAAAGTTTGACTCGGTCATTTTTGCTAATGCCTTTGCAATCAATGTTTTACCAGTTCCTGGAGATCCATAGAGTAAAACTCCTTTTGGTGACTGAACATCAACGTATTCAAATGCCTCTTTATGTTTAATTGGCCATTCAATCGCTTCACGTAATTCTTCTTTTAGCTCGTCCAAACCGCCAACATCATCCCAGCTTACATTTGGTATCTGTACCTGAACTTCTCTTAGTGCGCTTGGTCTGACTTCTTTTAATGCATCTCTAAAGTCATCACTCGTAATCTGAATTTTTTGTAGTATCTCTGATGAGATTTTTTCTTCATCAAGATCAATCTCTGGCAATATTCTTCTTAATGATCTCATGGCTGCTTCTTTTGAAAGAACTTCCAGATCAGCTCCAACAAAGCCGTGGGTAATCTTTGAGATTTGTTTAAGATCTACTTTTTCATCTATCGGCATTCCACGTGTATGAATTGAAAGAATTTCGAATCTTCCATCCTCGTCTGGAATTCCAATTTCTATTTCTCGATCGAATCTTCCAGGTCTTCTTAATGCTGGATCTATAGAATCTGGTCTGTTAGTGGCTGCAATAACAACTACTTTTCCTCTGCTCTTCATCCCATCCATCAATGTCAAAAGCTGAGAAACAATTCTCTTCTCGACCTCACCAGTTACTTCATCTCTTTTTGGTGCAATAGAATCGATCTCATCAATGAAGATTATACTAGGAGAGTTTTCTTCTGCTTGGTTGAATATTTCCCTGATGCGTTCTTCGCTTTCGCCATAGTATTTGCCCATGATTTCAGGACCACTAAGTGAGATAAAATGAGCATTTGTCTCACCGGCAACTGCCTTTGCCAACAGAGTTTTACCAGTTCCTGGAGGTCCATAGAGTAAAACTCCCTTTGGTGCCTCCACACCAATTTTTTCAAATAATTCAGGATGTCTCATTGGTAATTCTACCATTTCTCGAATTTTTTGAACTTCATTTTTCAAACCACCTAATTCATCGTATGTGATTCTTGGAATAGAGGAATCAACAACCTTTGTCATGTTACCTAGTTTGAACACTGTTTGCTCAGTGACTATAACTGGTTTTGCAGGTTTTGTACTAGTTACAACAAACTGAACTCTTCCTCCCATTTGGGTATTTAGAGAAATTGTATCCCCAGTAGTAAATACATGGTTAAGATAATTGTAAATCATGTATTCTTGTAATCCATCAGTTGCAATTTTTTCAGTGGGTGATAAAATAATTTGTTCGGCATTTACAGCCTCAACAGACTTTACTGTAATTTTATCTCCAATTCCGGCCCCAATATTTTGCCTGGTAATCCCATCTATTTTGATTATCCCTGTGCCATACTCTTCAGGAGATCCTGGCCAGAGTTTTACATGTGTCTTTTTATTGTAAGTTAATTCAAGAATCTGACCCGTACTCCATTTTGTATCCTCTAAAATCTTAGGATCAATTATTGCCCTGCCTCTTCCAACATGTTGTTTTGGAATTTCATCTATTTTTAAAACAATTTCACTCATTTTTTTCTCCATAAAAATTTAGGTGGATTATTCCACCTCCACTGTTTTACCTTTTGGTTTTTCTTCTTGGATTAGTTTAAACACTAGTTCAAGAATTCCGTTTTTGTAGGAAGCTTTTGCAGAGTTCTCATCAACTTTGTATTGAATTGGAACTTTTGAGTGATATTTCTTTTCGCCTCTTTCTGCAGAAATGTCTACAATTCTATCTTGTACCATGATTTTTACATCATTCTTTTCAACCCCAGGCATTTCTGCAACGAGTTTTACAAGGTTTTCCTTTTCATCCACAATTGTATCAACAACTGGTTCCCGGATATCTGCTGCTGGAAGTAATCCAGGTTTTACATTTCCGTATTCCTTTACCACAGGTTTTCCGTCAGGACCAACAGTCATAGTATAACCGTAATAAAATGGGCCAGTCGAATCCTTTACCTTGAATTCTTCAAACATATCATCAGCATTGAAAAAACTTTGGGACATTCGTTTGAAAATTCTGTCAAATTCTTCATCATAGAACATTGTCATATTCACCTATAGTTTGTAATACTCATTACATTATATAAAGATTATTATTAATTTGTCATTATTTTACAAAATACTATTATAAATGACATTATATAATAGTACGTAATGCGTACTTTAAGCATGTCTGTTCCTGAAGTGGTTAGAGAAATCATAACAAGAAATCGTTCAATTTATGATTGTATGAAGATGGATCTGATCAACTATACGGCATTAGCTGTTAAGATTCAACCTGAAGTTGAAAAAGTATTAGGAAATGCAGTCAATCTAAACACGATTGTAGTGGCCATAAAACGATATGCAGATTCTTTTGAGAGCAAGGATGAGATTAAAGATGAATCTGTTCTCAAAAACGCCAGATTGGCACTAACAGATGGAATAATGGACATTAAATTTTCGGTAAAGGATTCTGCAATGGATCCTATGGTAATTTTAGATAAATTCTCAAAAATTACCAACAATTACGAGTTTTTTAGGCTCTCTGACTCGTTTAGATTTCTAACTGAAGATATCGATGATGTAAGACGAATTTTTGAAAATATTCCCAATAGGGATGAGTTTTTTAGTACTGGACTTGCAAAAATTCGAATATCAATTCCAATCAACCAGAACCAATCCGATGTTGTATCTTATGTGGCAGAAGTATTGCATGCAAATGGAATAGAATTGGTAAATGCATTTTTCAGTCAAGACAGCATAATCATAATTTTACGTGGGACAGATGCCTCTAGGGCATATGAAATTCTTCATTCAGAGATATCCAGAGTTCGATAAATCGTAGTTTTTGTACTTTTTTGTTAATTAAACTCATAGGATATATTCAGTGTTTTCAAGGTAAAAGCAATTGGCAAGAAATAAGAAAAAAATCCTCATTTTGGGTGGGGGTTTTGCCGGATTAGAATGTACAAGAAGGTTAGAGAAGTTCTTCAAGAATGAACCAGAGATAGAAATTGTATTAGTTAGTGAAGATAATTTTTTGTTGTTTACCCCAATGTTGCCTCAAGTTGCATCAGGTATGATCGAAACACGACATATTGTTATGCCGATTAGAGCGATAACAAAAAAAGCAATTTTTTATGAAGGCAGAGTAAAAAACATTGATCCATATGGAAAAATTGTAAATTTGTGGGGAAGTGGAAACAAGAGAGGAATTTCAATTCATTATGACTTTCTAGTAGTTGCATTAGGAAGCGAGACGAATTTTTTTGGTATGAGTGATCTTGAAAAAAATGCATATCAAATGAAGACGCTCAATGACGCAGTTTTAGTAAGAAATAGGATGATAGACATGCTTGAGCAAGCGGAAAACGAAACTAATCCAATTCTTAAAAAAAGTCTTCTCACAATAGTGATTGTGGGTGGCGGTTTTGCCGGAATTGAGACCGCAGGTGAGATTATGGATCTTCTTTTAGATGTAAGAAAATACTATCCAAATATCAAAAAAGAAGATATTCGGGTAATTGTTTTAGAAGCATTGCCAAATATTTTACCTGGTTTTACAGAAAGTCTTGCAAAGTTTGCTCAGGAGAAATTATCTAGTCGTGGAATTGAAATCAAGACACAGACAGCAGTAACAAGTTTCGATGGAGATGAAGTAATGATTAAGAGACTTAATGTGGATAAGGACGCAACAGATTATTCTGTTGTTAGCTCAATTCAGACCAAGACTGTCATTTGGACTGCTGGAGTAACTCCAGTAAATACAATCAAAAGATCGCTTTTCAAAACAGACAAGGGAAAAATAATTGTTGATGATTTTCTTGAAGTTTTAGATTTTCCAGGTGTGTTTGCAGTTGGAGATTGTGCATTATTTCTAGATCCTAATACTCAAAGACCATATGCGCCTACGGCTCAGATAGCAGAGGCACAAGCCAAAATAGCTGCAAATAACTTGTATGCATTGATAAAAAACAAAGAAAAAACCAAGTTTGTCTATGAATCAAAGGGACAGATGGCTATCATAGGTAAACGTACAGGTATCGCATCATTTTTGGGAATGAATATTCATGGTCTTTTGGCATGGATTCTGTGGAGGAATGTCTACATATCCAAAATACCTACATGGGATAAAAAATTTAGAGTGTTTCTTGATTGGATAGCTGATATTTTGTTTGATAGAGATATTTCAAGACTGAAATTCATGAGAAAGGAGCCTGAGAAAGAATACAAAGTTCT
>PFFZ01000036.1 GCA_002781805.1 Nitrosopumilales archaeon CG15_BIG_FIL_POST_REV_8_21_14_020_37_12 | reverse complement strand
TTATCGATTTTTTGTCTTTATGGCAAAGGTATACGATGTTCCATCTGATGTACTGATTGGAAGATTGGCAGAAATTCTAAAAAAAGAAGACATTCCTGCCCCATCATGGGTCCCATTTGTTAAAACTGGAGCCCATGCAGACAAGCCCCCTCAAGACAGGGAATGGTGGCACACGCGATGCGCATCAATTATGAGGAAAATTTACCTTCACGGTCCAATTGGAATTAACGAATTAAGAAAAGAATATGGCGGTGGTAGACCATCTGGGTATGGTGCTGCACATCATAAAGATGCTGGTGGTGCAATAATTCGTAATGCAATACACGGGTTAGAAAAACTTGGTTATTTAGAAAAAGTTGAGAAGAAAGGCCGAGTTGTTTCAAAACAAGGAATGCAAAAATTAGATCGATTAGCAACAGAAATTCTCGGCGAACTAATAGCTGAAAATCCCCAGCTAAAAGTATACTCTTAGATTCAAAATGAGCTTCCCTGAATCAGATGACTTTCAGGATGACAATCAAAACAATCCGGATGTTTCCGCACAGAAAGAGCAAATACTCAAACAGATTCTGACGCCTGAAGCCCGAATGAGATTAAATAATATTAAGATGGTCAAACGTGAGCTTTCGGATCTTGTGGAACAGTATCTCATAGGTATGGCTTCTCAAGGTAAAATGCGCTCTCAGGTTACCGACGATCAACTAAAACAAATCTTGCTTTCAATTCAGCAGCCAAAACGAGATTTTAAGATAAACCGAATCTGATCCCAGATAAAATATAATTATGGGCAAAACTCAGATTTTATTATGAAAGCCGTAGTATACAATGAATATGCACCAGATGATAATTATGCAAAGATCCTTAAAGTCCAGGATATAGACGAGCCAAAACCAAAAGCAGATGAGGTTATTTTTACAAACAAAGCTTCAGCTTTAAACTATAACGACATTTGGGGAATGAGAGGAGTACCAGTTGCAGTTCCTCTTCCACATGTTTCTGGTTCTGACGTAGCTGGAGATGTTATTGCAGTAGGAGAAGATGTACAAAATTTCAAAGTTGGAGACAGGGTAGTTTCTCACTCAAACTTGGCATGCAGAGTTTGTAAAGCATGTACAAGTGGAAGAGAATTTGACTGTACCAAAAGACAAGTTTGGGGTTTCCAAACTGGACCTCTATGGGGGGCATATTCTGAACAAATTCATTTACCAGAAGTTAATGTTTCAAAAATTCCAGACGGTGTATCATATGAAGATGCAGCAGCAGCCTCAATGACTCTTCTTACTTCGTGGCACATGTTAGTTGGCAGAGCTAACATCACTCCAGGCCAAACAGTACTTGTAATGGGTGGAGGCTCTGGTGTTGGAAGCTTTGCAATTCAAATTGCCAAATTGTATAACTGTGATGTAATTGCAACTGCTAGTCCAGACAAACTAGACAAGTGTCTTGAACTTGGAGCAGATTATGCAGTAGACCACAGAAAAGATGATTGGAGTAAAGAAGTCTTCAAGATATCAAAAGAACTTGCAAAGACAAAAGGTGAAGCACCTGGAATTGATATTGCATTTGATCATATTGGTCAAACTCACTTCAACAAGCAACTAACATTGCTCAAGTACGGCGCGACTCTAGTTTCATGTGGCGCTACAACAGGATATGACGCACAAATAGATCTTAGACATATATTCTTCAAAGGAATTAATGTCCTAGGTTCAACACAAGGAACAAAAGCTGAACTTGACCAAGGTCTTTACTGGATGGGAAAAGGAAAACTGAAATCTGTTATTGACTCAATCTATACATTTGAGCAAGCAGCAGAGGCTCACACAAAAATGTTAAAGGGTAACTTCTTTGGCAAAATCTTAATGAAGCCAGAGGGCGCATAGTCATTTAATGACGCAACTTTTCCGAAGTTTAATTTTTGTTCCAGGAAACAACTCTAAATTTTTGGAGAAGGCAAAGTCTCTAAAAGCAGATATTGTGTGTTTTGATTTAGAGGATTCTGTCCCAAACACAGAGAAAATAAACGCAAGAAAACTAATCAAAACTGCGTTGAAATCTCGTTTGTCATACACCTCTTCCATATTTGTTAGAACAAACTCTCCCGTATCTGGTAAAATTCCCGATGATCTAGACGAAATCATTCAAAAAGGAATTGATGGAATAGTCATACCCAAAGTCAACAATGTTCCTGAAATAAAAAAAATTGAAAAGAAAGTTTTACAATTAGAAAAATCAAGAAATCTAAAACCAATTCAAATAATACCATCTATAGAGTCAGCCGAAGGCGTTGTCAATACCTACAGTATTGCCTCATCTAGCAAACGAATCACTGCCGTTGTTTTTGGCGTTTTTGACCTTCTAAATGATCTGGGCATTGAATATACAAAAGACCAAGAAGGTGCAAAGTATTCGCGTGCAAAGATACCAGTCGATGCTAAAGCCGCAGGCGTTGCATCAATTGACGCAATTTGGCAGGATCTCAAAGATATCAAGGGATTGGAGCAAGACTGTAAAATTGGCAAAAGACTAGGATATACCGGAAAAAGCATTATCCATCCTGATCAAATTGATATTGCCCACAAAATATTCCATCCAAGCAAAACCGAGATTTCTTGGGCTGAAAAAGTTTGTAAAATATACGAAGAATCAGTAAAAAAAGGAAAAGGTGCAACTACCATCGAAGGAAAAATGATCGATGAGGTTCACTACAAGCAAGCAAAGGCTCTTCTTAATCTGGTAAAATAAACCCAAAAAACTTTAGATATCTGCTAGACACGTGCTTTTCTCAAACATATCTCTGTCTACAATTACAATGATATCAGAATTGTTTTTATCAATATTTACTCTAACCTCATTGAAGCAACATCTAAATTTTGAAATCTTTTTACTTCCACTTAAAATCCTCCCTGTCTCTACAATCATGCCATTTAGAATCAGATTTTCTATTTTTCTATACCCTGAAGTCTTAGGTACATTTGCTTTTTTCAATATGTCTGGTATTACCATCTCTTTTTCAAAAATAGATGTGATAATTTTTCTACCTTCGTCATCCCCAATTTGTTGCAAGACAAGACTGGATAATTTATCATCCAGTAGGCTGATAGTATATGTGCTATCTGTTTTTTTGATCTTAATTATTTTACCAATACAATCATCTTGAAATTTGTTAATATCCAGTCTTGAATTTTTCTCTAATGTTTTACGGAATTGATGAAAGTGCTCCATTGATAACTTGATTGACATTCCATATTCTAGAAACAGTTTTCTCTCGACAATTTTTAACACATCTGAATCCAACTCTTCCTTAATTACTTTGGATAATGATGATGAAAGAAATCTATCAATCCCGCTCATTATATGAATCAAAATAATACAAAATATTAAACCACCTATTACTTCCTACTCCAGCATGAGCAGATCTGTTATTGTAATAGATGACGATGAAGATACTGTTAGACTTTTTAGCGAGTTTTTGGAGGAAAAGGGAATCAAAGTAATTGGCAAGGGACATGACGGTGTTACGGCAGTCAAATTATACAAAGAAAAGAAACCAGATGTGGCGCTAATTGATCTAAACATGCCTAATGGCTCAGGGTTTTATGCAATTAAAAAAATTCGAGAATTTGACCCAGAGGCACGAATCCTCGCTGTTACTGCAGATGGGAGCTCATCAACAGAAGAAAAATTGGAAAAACTGAACGTCCCAATCATTCAAAAACCCTTTAACATGGAACAAATCATCTCAAAAATCAATCACTAATTCCCATTTGTGGGACTTTTTGTATATTGTTATATTCGTATATTCATATTATGTTAATAGTACGATGAGTAAAAGAGTCACTATAATGATTGATGACGATCTTTACAAAAAATTGAGATTGCTTCAAGCAAAATTAATTCAACAAAACCAGAGTTCATACAGCTATTCCAAAGTCTTAAACGAGTCACTCAGAAAAGTTTTGAAATAAGTTTCTGCTTTAGTCTGATGCGCTTTTGATGGAATAGAATAAAGCCAATAATGTTTTATTATAAATTGAATTAATTTGGTTAATCTGTTAGATCCTGCTACAGTAATAACTAGAATGTTTCAAGCCGGCAAATATCATGACATGTTACTTTACTGCCAAAAACTGTTGGAAGACAATCCAAAGGATCTACTAGGCCTTCAAAATATCGCATTATCCTTGATACACTTGGAGAAATTTGATGAGGCAATATCTTATTGTGACAAGGTTTTGGAAATTAAAACTATTGATGCATATGCACTAAAAAACAAAGCATATGCACTTGAAAATCTAAAAAGATATGATGAAGCAATAGATTGCTGCAAGATGATCCTTGAGATTTCTAATAATGATGTATGGACACTAAACAGTATTGGTTTATCTTTAAATGAGTTAGACAGACACAATGAGGCAATAGAATTCTATGATAAAGTTCTCAAATTAGACAAACATGACGTTACGGCCTTGATGAATAAAGCTATCTCGCTTGCTCATCTGGGGAGAAACCGTGAATCCATAGAGTATTACGATAAAGCACAAACTTGTGATCCAAGCATAAAAGAAGCATCTATTGCAAAAGCTCAGGCATTTCAAAAACTAGGTCTTGAGGATGAGGCCTTTTTAGCTGCACAGGGAGTTTTACTAAAAGATATGGATAAAATCAAGGATGATGCCAAAAACAACAAGTGTACAGTATTTCATCAATTTTGTGAAAATGAATTTGCAGATATGGAATCCAAAAAATAACCTAAATCTTTTACTTGTTTCTTGATAACAAGCATCCAGAAAATCTGTTTATACAAAATTTATTATTTATCTAAATCAATTTATAAAAGAATTTTTCATGTTACAATGTTGTTTACCGGAATTGTTGAAGGTGTAGGAAAAGTAGCAAAAATCACAAAAGCTACAAAAAATAGAAGTGCTGTTCAAATGACGGTAAATCTAGGAAAACATTCAAAAGGATTGAAAGTTGGCCAAAGTGTTGCACTAAACGGTGTATGTCTAACTGTAACTAAACTTTCAAAACCTAATTGTGTTTTTGAAATGATTGAAGAAACAACAAAGAAGACAGATCTTGGAAATCTAAAACCTGGAGAAATTGTCAATATAGAAAGAAGCTTAAAGACAGGAGACAGACTAGAAGGGCATTTTGTACTTGGACATGTTGATGGGGTTGGAGTAATAAAAAAAATACTGAAAAAACCAAAGGAGGTTCAAGTATGGTTTGAAATTCCAAAAAATCTGACAAAATATGTTGTAAAGAAAGGCTCAATTGCAGTTGATGGAATAAGTCTAACTGTAGTAGATGTCAAAAAAAATCTTGCCTCTGTATGCTTGATTCCGCATACCATTGAAGTTACAAATTTCCAAACTAAAAAAATAGGCGACAAACTTAATATTGAAACTGACATTCTTGGCAAATACATTCTAAAATAAATTAATATATACAATTTTAGTGGTAATTACTATTATTTTAGTAAACTTTATAATCAGAACAGACTCGATCTTCCATACATGTCACTAGAATCCGGCCTTCAATCACTAAAGCGCGGCGAATTTGTGTTGCTATTTGATTCTGCTGGCCGAGAAAATGAGATTGATATGGTGGTAGCAGCTGAATTTGTTACACCAGAGCATGTTGCAAGAATGCGACAGCATGCTGGAGGTCTACTGTGTATTGCAATTGACAATAACTTTGCAAATTCTTTAGACTTGAAATACATGCATGAAATACTGGCCAAATCCGACATCTCCCACAGAGAAATGATTATGGGGCTGGCACCATACGGTGATCATCCCACATTTTCAATCTCTGTAAATCATTATCAGACATATACCGGAATAACTGACAAGGATCGCTCTCTAACAATAAGAGAAATGGCAAACATATTCAATGTTGAAAACAAAAAGAAAAAATTTGTTTCATCCTTTAAAACTCCTGGACATATACCACTACTTATTGCATCCAAAGGATTGTTAAATACAAGACAAGGTCATACTGAACTATCAGTTTATCTTGCCCAGATAGCCGGTCTAACTCCTGTGACTGCCATTTGTGAAATGATGGATGCAGAAACTTATTCTGCATTATCTGTGGATAAAGCAGAAAAATACGCAAAACAAAACGGAATTCCGTTGATTGATGGAAAAGAACTTTTAGAATACGCAAAGGTGCATTAATTTTGAATATTGCAGTAGTGGTTTCGGAATTCAATGAAGAAGTGACATCTAGAATGCTTGGAGTAGCAAAAGAAAAAGCAGAAAAGATGAAATTAAAAATAAAATACATTTGTAACGTTCCAGGCGCTTATGACATACCAATAATCGTTGATGCTCTATTACAAAAAAAAGAAATTGATGGTGTGGTAACTCTTGGCGCAATAATTAAAGGCCAAACCAAACATGATGAGGTTATAGCCAATGCTTCTGCTCGCGCATTAATCGATCTTTCATTGAAATACCAAAAACCTGTCTCCCTAGGAATTTCTGGACCTGGAATGCACGAAAGGCATGCATATGCAAGAATTCGGCCAGTTGCCGAAAGAGCAGTTGAAGCGGTTGTAAAGATATCAAACCAGTTAGAAAGGATTCAGAAATGATACAGCTAAGCATATTGAAGATTATTGGGTATGGCCCATGGACTTTAACTTTGGGTAGTGATAGGGAACATGCACTTCAGATACTTCAGGCATCCTTGTATAAAGAGATACAAAGATTATTTTCAGAAAAAAACTGCCTTGTATTTCTAAATAGAGCAGATGAATTCTTTGTAGTGTCAAATGGGTTGACATTAAATGATCATATTGAAATCCAAAAATCCCTTGCAAAATCATTTGATATTGGGCTATCCGTGTCAATAGGATATGGGAATTCACCGTTTGCTGCAAATCTGAAGGCACACGATGGTAAGAAAAACGAGATAGTTCTAAACCAAGAACATAATATTTTTGGATATATTGATGAAGAATCTCCAAAGTCAGTATCAATCATGCATCTGGATGTTGATGATCTCACCTCACGCAGAAAAACAAACTCCCCTTATGAAATTTCTTCAATAATTTTTAGTCTATATGCCAAAATCTCAAAATTCTTTTTAGAAAAAAATTCCTTGACATTTTTTATGGGTGGTGACAACTTCATGATTGTCGCAAGTGATGATGCAAAAAACTCCATTGAGGAATTCATCTTATCCGTAAAACAAGAAAACGAAATTACTTTGAACTGTGGCATTGGCAATGCTAAAACTTCAAGAGAGGCAGTAAAATTGGCTACAAAATCACTTGACACAATCAGAGAAATTAGAGATTCTGGTAAAGCAAAGCCAGCCGTTTATGAGCTGTCATGTTAATAAAAAATGCAAGCATACTATTAGGTAAAGAGTTAGAATTTATTTCCACTACTAACATAAAAATTCAAAATCAACGATTTACCAGAATCCAGCCCAACATTGGTGCTAGTGCCAAAGAAGAAGAAATTGATTGTGAAGGATTACTCATCATTCCCGGTTTTGTAAATTGTCATACACATATTGGTGATTCTGTTGGAAAAGACATTTCAATTAACAGAACAGTAGACAAAAGAATCCATCCTGTATTTGGTGCAAAGTCCAAAATTCTTAAAAAAACACATAAAGAAATTCTGACAAACTTTATGGAATCTTCATGCACTTCTATGTTGCATAAAGGAATAACAACTTTTGTAGATTTTCGAGAAGGCGGGTTAGATGGTGTTCTTTTATTAAAAAGCGTTTTACAAAAATCTCCAATCAGATCAATTATCTTAGGCAGATTGGATTTCTATCAAAATGCTATTGAAATTAGAAAAAACATGCCCCTACCTAAATCACAATTAATTGAACTTGATAATATATTAAAAAAATGTGATGGTCTTGGAATTAGCGGGGCCAATGAAAACAGTACTTCAGTGCTAAATCATTACTCAAGAACACAAAAAATTAGGGCGATCCACTCTTCGGAGACCAAGCAGAGTGTGGATGCATCCAAGAAAATCACTGGAAAATCTGAAACCATCCGTGCTTTGAACCTAAAACCCCACTTTTTGGTGCATATGACTTATGCCTCACTAGGTGATCTTCATGCTGCCTCTAAAAGAACAAGAGGTATTGTCATTTGCCCAAGGGCAAATGCCTCTCTTGCTGAGGGGATTCCAGACATCGAACTAATGAAAAAGGCTGGATGTACACTCGCATTAGGCACAGACAACATCATGATAAATTCACCAGACATGTTCCGTGAGATGGACTATATCTGGAAGGTGTCTATGGGTATTCATAAAAAAAGAATTGATCCAAAAGAAATTCTCAAAATGGCTACAGTAAATGGTGGAAAACTTTTGAGAAAAGATATTGGTGTAATTGAAAATGGGAAACTAGCTGATTGTATTTTCATTGATAAACATTCTATCGATCTAGAACCAATGCATAATCCACATGCATCAATTGTACATAGAGCATCACAATCGTCCATCAGAGCTGTCATGATAGGAGGCAAAATCGTTTATGGCAAAATCTAGAATTCGTGTGATTTTAAGTGCAGCTATTTCAATAGATGGAAAAATTGCCACACATACAGGAGATTCAGGACTCTCATCACGTCAAGATGCAATTCGGCTACATAAGATACGTTCTCAAGTCGATGCAATTTTGGTGGGAAAAAATACCGTTGCACGTGATAATCCGCTGCTTACAGTTAGGTATGTCAAAGGAAAAAACCCAATACGTATAATTCTTGATTCACATGGCAAAATCTCTCCGACATCAAAAATTATTCAAACATGCAGTAAAATACCTACAATAATTGGTGTGTCAAAACGCATCAGTCAAAAAAATCTAAACGCACTAAAAAAACTTCCACTTGAAGTAATTATTACAGGTGAAAATTATGTAAACATAAAATCATTGCTCAAAATATTGGAAAAGAAAGGAATCAGATCTATACTTGTTGAAGGAGGTGGAACGGTTAACTGGCAATTTGTTGTAGATGGGATTTTTGATGAAATTATGATAACCATATCTCCTTTTGTTATTGGTGGAACTAATGCTGTTACATTTGTAGAGGGAAAGGGATTTGAGAAAATTGCAAAATCTCCTAAACTTAAATTAAAATCCGTAAAGAGGCTTGAAAATCATCTGCTTTTGCATTATATCAAAGTGTAAGTTATTATACTGAATTTAGAATAAAACTACAAGAAATTGGCAGTAAAAAAGAAAACTCCAAAGAGAAAAGCACCAGCAAAAAAGACTACACAAAAAAGCACTAGTAAAAAACCAAAATCTAAATCATCATCTGGTAAAAAGGCATTTGGTGGTTATGCAATTAGCTTTGCAGGGCGCAAAGAGACTGTAGAAGATGTTTTTGGAAAGAAACCTATTGCACCAAGTGAAATGACCAAAAAGATTTGGGCATTTGTTAAATCAAAAAGTCTTTCAAATCGTTAAATCGAATGGTTAACGACTCAACGTTAACTAATTTCCTATCTTTTAATTATTCATCTTAAAATTAAAAAAAGATATAGATACTCTTTTTTTAGCATGCATATTATGTCGACTGCGTCATTACGAAAAGATCATGAACTTATAGAAAAAGTCATCAAAGCCATGGAATCCACAGTTCAATTGCTTGTTGACGGCAAACAAATTCCAGAATCAATATTGCTTCCTGTGATTGACTTTTCAAAAAACTTTACCGATGTGTGTCATCATAGCAAGGAAGAAAATTCACTATTTCCCGCATTGGAGCAAGCAGGAATGCCTCGAAATATGGGACCCATTGCAATGATGTTAATTGATCATGAACGTTCCAGAGAGATTGGCAAACACATGGAAGAGTCTGCTAAGGAATATCTTTCTTCAGGAAACCCCGAATCTCTGATTAGTGATATGAAACAATATGTAGAGCATATTACAGAACATCTATGGAAAGAAAACAATCGATTGTTTATGATGGCCGAAGCCCGTTTACAATATGTTTCAGAGAAGGTCAACAAGGAGATTAACGACATTGAGCAATCAAAACTCCAAGAAACAGGAAAAACACGAGAGCATTATGAAAAACTGGCCGAAACTTTAACTAAAGATGTATCTCTTCATGGAGCCTGAACTTGTCGCATAGTATTTTTGGCCAAGTTGTGGGTGTAAGAAAATACGTCAATGGTGATATTGAGATTGATTTCTATCATGAAGATGATATTACAGAATTTCGCCATTCGTCAAATCCTGCCAAATTGGGGAATTTTCCAAAAGAATTGGCTGAAACCTTGGCTACAACCTTGGCATCTGACATATGTGCTGAGATCTATTTTGGGGATGATGGGAATCCCACGTATATTGAACTAGAAGAATGCGATTACGATGATGACGAATTTGAAGAATAAAGTACCAACTGGGTCTTGTTTAGCCTATTCTACATAATGATGGTGAGTGAGATTGTCATAAAATCTGACAGACTTGATATTGACAAATTCCAACATTCCGTATCTTGACAACTCTCGTCCAAACCCACTGTGTTTTATTCCGCCAAATGGAATTCTAGGATCTGAGATGACAACATTATTTACACTTACTATTCCAGATTCAATACGCCTTGACATTTTCTCGGCCTTTGCAAGATCTTGCGTCCAAATACTAGCCCCCAGTCCAAATTCCGTATCATTTGCAAGTTTTATGGCCTCACTTTCATTATCTACTACAGTTATCGGTGCAACTGGACCAAAAGTTTCCTCATTTGCAATTCTCATATTTGGTTTTATGTTCGTGAGAATTGTGGGTTGGTAAAAGTATCCATTTCCATCAATCTTAGAACCCCCTAAAAGAATTTCAGCGCCTTTTTCTTTTGCATCTTCTACTATGCCAGAAATAGTTTCTAGACCGTCCTTGCTTGATAATGGGCCTACATCAGTTTCCAATGACGTTGGATCTCCTACTTTTAACTGAGATGCTTTTTTGATAAATAATTCAATAAAATCTTCTGCAATATTTTTGCCAACAAAAAATCTCTTTGATGCAACACAGCTCTGCCCACAGTTGATGAATCGTCCCTTGACTGCTCCCTCGGCGGCTTTTTCAATTATTGCATCATCAAGTACTATGAATGGATCACTTCCACCTAATTCCAAAACACACTTCTTCAAATTTATTGCTGCCCTTTCACCCACTTTTGCTCCTGCATTTGTGCTTCCAGTAAACGTAACAGCATTAACATCCGAATCAATTAGATGATTTGCAGATTCTACACTGCCTACAACTGTCTGAAATACACCGTCTGGAATGCCAGATTCTGTAAATGCCTTTTCTATCTCAATGCCTGACTGCATTGTGATTCTGGATGGTTTCATCACTATTACATTTCCTGCCATTAGACATGGTGCTGCAAATCGCAATGCCTGCCAATATGGAAAATTCCATGGCATAATTGAACCAACTACCCCTAGAGGCTCAAACGTCAGGAAACTTTTTCTGGCATCTGTGTTTAGAACTTCATCTGAAAGGAAACTGTCTCCATGATCTGCATAGAACTCAAGTGCCCATGCACATTTTTCAACCTCACCTATGGATTCTTTGAGCGCTTTGCCCATCTCTGATGTAGCTATCTTTGCAAGCTCCGTCTTGTGTTTTTTTAGATACTCAACTAAATTGTAAATGTAACTTCGTCTCTTCTCATAATCTTTCTTCCACTCTGGAAATGCTCTCTTTGCTTTGCCAACCAGCTGAAAAACCTCCTCTTTTCCCATTACGTTGTATCTTGCAATATCCTCACCTGTTGCGGGGTTTTTTGTTGATAGTTGACTCAAGGATCTTTATCGCAAACTTATCCCTATTTAATTTAGTCACCTATTTTTCAATATTTTTTGAATAATGGATTCGTTATCGTGCTAGTTTCTATATTTCTTGGTATTAATAATATGTTGATCTTATTATTTTATTATCATAACTGGACATTTGGCTTTGTGTACAACATAATTTGAGACACTACCTAGAAAGATCTCCTTGGTAGGACCTTTTCCTCTGGAGCCAATTACTATGAGACCTACCTTGTCTGTACTGGAGAATTTTACAATGTCGTATCCTGGATTGCCTTTGACTATGTGACCTGAAAACTTGATTTTGTTCTTTTTGCAAATCTCTTCTGCATCAGCAACAATCTTCTTCCCATATCTGAAAATTTTCTTTTCAAATCCAGACTGATGAAGTGTTGATAATGGTTGTACGATCTCAGTAATAGGTAATGCTGATATGTCTTCTGGAATTACATAAATTCCAATCACTTGGGAACCTGTAAATCTTGCCAAATTAATGGCCTCTTTTAGCGCTCGAAAAGAAATTCTAGATCCGTCAAGCGGTACTAGAATTTTTTTAAATGATCTCTTTAGAACTCTGCCTGTTTGTCTTTTTTCTACCAAATTCTATCATCTTTAAAACATATAGCTAGAACGTCTGCTGCATGTCTTTTTTAATCTCATCGATTTTTTTAGCATATGCTTTCTTTGATTTGTCATTCTTTTTTAGATTCAGTACACTTCCACAAGATGGGCATTTGAACATGCCTTCTAATGCGTCTTCAAAAGTTACTCTTGGACAATCCTCGTTTCCGCAATGATAAAAATCAGAGGCATTCTCATAGTCAAGCCTTTGCTGAAGCCTTTCAGTGATCTTCTTTTTCTGATTTTCTATAAAATTCTCAACTTCTTCTCTTCTGGTCCTCCATCTGTAGACAAACCATCCCTTTCGCTCATCCTTTACCCTGATTCCTGTAATCAGTGATTTTCCGAAAAGATCATAGAGTACTTTTCTTACCATGTTGATTCTCAGCCCTGTGGAACTGGCAATCTCTTCATCTGTTGCATCCTCTGCTTTCAAAAGTGATCTTGCAACCTTGAGGTATTCATCTCCTCCGATCATAGATGCTATTCTGACAAATGGATCCTCGTACTTGTCTACCAACCTCTAATGAGTCCTAGTTTTCTACTATTAATCCCTTGTTTCATTTACTAGCACATTTTTGCCTTTTTTTGCAGGAATTATCTTTCTTTTGCCACCTGGGAAATCTCTGTTAAACTGCATTCCTTTATGGACCCTGTCTAGTAGTATTGCCAGGGCACTAATCTCCGAGTGAGGTTGGCTGCCAACTCCTACATTATAGTCTGCCAGTTCATAAATCTCTCTTGGCACTTTTTCGGCACCTACTACAACAACCAGATTCTTCTCTTTTGACAGATCTTTTTGCGCGTCATTGATATCTTCTCCATACATGGTAAGATGTACAATCTTGAAACCTTCTACCTTCTTTTTCTTAACAACATGTTTCCAACTATCAATGAACTCGATGACGAAATCCCCTCCCCATGTTTTGTTTATTTTTTCAATCGTCTCTTTAATCTCTGGGTTGACCTCTGTCATGAATATCTTTGATGCTCCAAATGCACGTGCTACAAGTGCAACATGCGTTGTCACCCTATCGTCTCTTACCAGTCGTTGTCCAATTCTTACAACTTCAATTACCATATGAAATATCAAACTCTTTTCTGATGTGTGGATTCTGGTTGCCTAAAATCTCCCTGATAAGATCTTTTAATTCTGTTATGTTTTGTCCTGTTTTGGCAGACACTGCAATCTTTTTCTTATTGTCTTTCAATCCAAGTATCTCTATTTTTTCTTCAACCTGTTCATAATTTACCAGATCAGACTTGTTCAAGGCAAAAACTATCTTATCCATCTCTACTCCCAATTCGCTTAATGTCCGCATACAACTGGCAAACTTTTTTCTTAAATCAAAAATAGAATCACTAATATCAACTACCAAAATTATGATGTCAGTGTGAATCAGCTCTTCTAGTGTAGACTTGAATGCATCAATCATGTATGCTGGAAGTTTACTGATAAATCCTACAGTATCTGCTATCAAAAAAGGTTCTCGATTAATCGTTATTCTTCTTGTTGTTGTTGAAAGTGTAGTGAATAGTTCTTGGCTCTGTTCACGATTCTCACCTGTCATTTTGTTAAACAGCGTCGTTTTTCCTGCAGACGTGTACCCTGCAAGCGAGACTGTTTTAAATCCTAATCTTTTTCGTCCCTGACGGTGTAACTCTCTTTGCTTTCCAGCTTTTTCCAGTTTTGATCTTATTGTCTGCATTCTATGTTTTATATCGTTATAGTAAACATCTACCTCAAACTTTCCAATTCCCATGAACCCTGGCTGCTCACCCATGCTTGATAGGCGAACTTTTTCTTTTGCCCTTGCCATTTCATATCTTAGCTGAGCTAGTTTCACTTGGAGCTTTGATTCTGCACTAGATGCCCTACTCTCAAATATTTCAAGAATCAATGCTTCTCTGTCTAGGATTTCCCTGTGTAGAACAGTAGCCAAGTTATAGTTCTGGCTGGGTTTGAGAATCTCGTCAAAAATAATCACATCTGGTCTTAGTTTGCCTGCTATTTCCTCCAATCTCTCCAATATGCCTCCACTAATGCCGTACTTTGGTTTTTTTAGGAAATCTTGCTTAATTGTATGCACAATTTCGTATCCCGCTGCATCACACAGTCCCAATGCCTCCGTAACCGCATCTTCCTTGTCGTATGTGATCAAAATGGCTGATTTCACTTTACTACTCCAAAAAATTCAAGCTTGACATTCTATCCTCTGAGTCCTGTTTTTTTCAGAGTCTTTTCTATGTTCATGTTTAGAACAATCTCTGCAATATCGCTTGCATATTCGGCGATTCTTCTGATGTTCTCTGTAATTCTTCTCACTCTGTACACCTCTTCATCATCTTTGAGCGATTTTGAAGCCTCCCGTACTTTTTTCTCATATTTTGAAATCATGTCTGTCTTTTCAATAGTCTTCTCAGCCTGGGAATAGTCTTCCTTGAACAGTGCCAAGCAAGAATCATCTAAAACTTCAAGTGCAAATTCATTCATCTCTTGAATTTTATCGATGATCTCTTTTTTTATGGGTTTTTTAAATTCCAAAATATCCTTTGCTACAAATGCAGCGTGGTCTCCTGTTCTCTCTATGTTTTTGACAACCAGTCTATACCCTAAACAATCCCTAGCGTTTCTAAATCCCATTTCCTTGAGCATGTGTTCGTTTTGAATTGCAATCTTTAACTGTCTAATAATGTAAAATCCAAATCTGTCTACCTCATCATCTGTATTGATTATCTCCTCTGCAAGATCCAAATTATTCTCTTTGATTGCTAAAATTGCATCACTTGACATTGATTTTGCAAGATGAATCATTCTCTTAAATGCCCCGTCAACTGATAACTCTAACAAATTTACTAAAACCTGAACTGTTATTCCTGCACTAGAATCTGAAATGATTTCTGACCCCATCAGCATTCTCTTTACTGCCTCTTTTACCGTGTTTCTTTGGCTGGGACTAAGCCTTCCCGTCTTTGGCTTTACATTAATTGTCTTGAATCCTAAAAAATACAGCGAGATTAATTTTCTAATAATCGATGCATCTTCCTCGGCATCTATCTCTATTGTGGCATCCTCTTTTTTTTGAATACGTGTTTCAAATTTTGGTGGATATAGCTCCAATGTAGATGAACCCTTTCTGATCATTCTGATCTGGTCTCCTTGTTTTAATCCAAGGTCAGTAATCCACTGTTTTGGTAATGATACAATGTATGATGACTTGCCAGTAAATTGAATTTTCCTTGTTTCTTCCCTTTCTTCCATATACTAATGATAAATATCCTATCTATATAGTTTAAGCACAAAAATATATTCTAACATTGAACTAATATTTAGAATATCTTTTTGATATTGTAAATGGATCATCACCTAAAGTTACAACACACAATTGATGCATTATTTGGAAATGGAGTATCAAAGTACTTGCCTAAAGACCTCGAGATGACTTTTTCTCGAAAGAATGGAAGAATTAAAACCGTTTCCCACCATGGACAATTACTCTGCACTCTGAGAATTGATGGCGGTCTGGCAATCAGTCCATATTTTGCACAGATGTTGATGAAAAGTAAAAGATTCAAAGAAAACTGCTTGGAGATAAACGGAGATGCCGCACCGTTTGTAGAACAGGGCAGATCCGTTTTCTGCAAACACGTTGTTTGGTGTGGCAAAAACATTAGAATTGCATCCGATACACCGATTATATTCCAAGATAGAGTAATTGCAGTCGGAAAAGCCGTCTTGTCCTCAAAAATGATATCTGATTTTGATAGGGGTATGGCAGTAAAAGTCAGAGATAGTTTAAAAAGTCGTACAGGAGAAACAACCTCATGATGCGAGGCGGCAATCGTGAAATGCGAAGGATGATGGACAAAATGGGTCTTGATATGAAGGAGATCCCAAACGTCCAAGAAGTCATCATCAAGACTGACAAAAAGGAGATCATTGTTACAAAGCCCGCTGTTACAGAAATGAAAGCTAAGGATAATTCAATTTTCACTGTTACTGCAGACTCTTATGAGGAAAGGGAATTGGATGTTCCAATATTTTCTGAGGAGGATATTCAGCTTGTTAGTCAGCAGGCCGGCGTTGATGAAGAAAAGGCAAAACATGCATTAGAGGAGGCCAATGGAGATCTGGCCCGTGCAATCCTACTTTTGACAACTGGTTAACATTGATATAAAATGGCCAATAATAATTTAAAACTGAATGATTTAAGTAATGGATTTTAAGGAATTTTAGTATAATGAGCAGCATGGCTGAATCAAAAGTAACAGGAATTATCCAGTCTCTTAATGGCTTGGAAGACGATCTTGATTCTTTAAACAGTAAGGTTGCAGACATGAAAAAACAGCTAACTG
>PFFZ01000053.1:15017-16651 GCA_002781805.1 Nitrosopumilales archaeon CG15_BIG_FIL_POST_REV_8_21_14_020_37_12 | reverse complement strand
GTAATTTTATTTCTTGGAATTATCTACATAATGACTCAAAGATCAGGATCTGGTTTTGTCAGTTTTATTCTGATTGGAGCAGCTGCAATTACCATGTTCTATTGGGTAAGGGTTTTGAAGAAGATGACAAAAGACCAGAAACCAACATACGCACCACGTGGCGAGCAAGAGACAAAGAACTGGGTTTATGATCTTATCAAGGGCGAAGGTGAATTTGTTTTCGTAGCTGAAGTTCCAGGTCCCGAGGACAAGATTGCAGTCAGATTAATTGACGGTATTTTGTACATTCGTGGCTCTGGAGGATTTTCAAAGGAAGTTCCAATAGAAGGTTCAAGCAGCATGCAAATTTTTGATTTCAAGTACAGAAACGGCGTCTTGACCTTAAGAATAAAATAGCTAAAGGCTTTTTGCAAGTTCTAACTTTTGCGGAAGATATTTGTCAGTAATGTTTGTGAGCCCATATTTTGAAAATGCCTCCAACTCTGCTTTTCTCTTCAGTCGTAGAAACACATCTAGCTCTTTTTTCCATATTCCTTCCTGATACCGTGGGTCTTTTTGCAAGTCATAGCACCTCTTGATGTCAGACTCAGTCATTGGGATTGTAGGTAGCTTGAATTTTTCAATGTCCGTGGCCCATACACCAACCCATTTTGCATCAGGCACGGTCAACTCTCTCAAATGAGCGGCATTTGCAGAACCGGATTTGATAACCATTGCAATATGCTCCCCATACACATCACCATCAGTCAAAACAATGATTGGCAAGCCCATCTCATCATGCAGCCTTTTAAGAAGGGTCCTTGTAGAACGCGGTGCTTGTCCACCAGTGTTGATAATTATTGATTTGAATTTTTTGTCAACTTGTTCTTCGACAAATCTTGTAAACAGACCACCTTTTTCAATTGCAATTACAATCTCTGCGCTCGTATCAAGCAATTCAGCAGTAGTCAAGCTAGGGCCAATAGAGTAACCGTCAGGATGGTTTGAAAGATTCATAGTCTTTCCCTCATATCCAGGAATTGTATACTCTATGTTCAAATCGCCAAAAATCGAGCTTCTTTCTTCAGGAAAGATATGAAAATCCTCCCGAGGCTTTGACAATACTGCCTCAAGGTCCACAATAATGTTGTCAGATTCCGATTGGTCTTCAAACTCAATTGCAAATGCCTGTGAGGAATAATACACATCTCTTAGTGTGGAAGACTTTTTTTCTTTAGTCAATCTATTTGCAAAGAATGCCAACCACATCAGTTGTGTAAACGATCGTAATTGAGATGAGTTTCTAGAGCTACGTACAGCCGCAGAATTTCCAAGAATATACTGCCTTAGTTTTTTATCATATACTATATTGCTTACAGATCTGCTTGGAATTGAGAGTTTTGGAAATCGGCCATTGTCCAGATCTTGATATATTGTAGCACCATGTGTCTTTAGGATTTCTAAGATATCTTGCTGCTTTTCCTCAGCTTTCTTTTTGCGTCCCTTTGCTTTTTCACTAGTTTTCAATTACGGCCTCCTCATCTAGAAGTTTCTTGTAATTTGGATCTTTCTTTTGTCCGGCAAGCTCTGTAGAAAATTGCGCTATAAGTGGAATGTATTTGGCATATAGATTTGCACGCTTTTTTGCCATCTCG
>PFFZ01000053.1:6639-14927 GCA_002781805.1 Nitrosopumilales archaeon CG15_BIG_FIL_POST_REV_8_21_14_020_37_12 | reverse complement strand
GCGACATTTTCTTTTCCAGCAGTTTTGTATGGAATTCTAGTTGAACAAATATGAGAAATTATGATGAACGGAGGTTCGCCCTTTACTTTGTATCGTCCCCAATCAGTGTCATTTACCACTTTGAGAACCACATCGCTTCCCTCATCATAAAGAAGAGGAATCCTGTTAGCATATCGATAAACATGTGGTCCTCCTGGCTTAATGTCACCACCATATGCAATCCCCATTTCAACAATAAATGGAAATCCAGAATAAGCAGATGCAGGGCGTTGAACTACTGCCGTAAAGTCAGGATTGAAGAACTTTTTGATTCCTTTTTCAAGAGGCTCTTCTCCAAGCGGTGCAAGGCAGGTTGGGTCAGGTGCTTGAAAATCTTCAAATTTTTGTAATGAATCACTTAGCTGAACTAGTTCCTGGTTAGACATTGTACCCATACGTTTCTCAGGCTTAAATCCTGCAAATTCGGCGAATTTGACTGCAGTTGTAGGACCTATGCGTTGGAATCTTTTGGTAAGAAATGTTGTAAGCGGCTCACCTTGAACAGTATTTGTTAATTGTTTGTAGTACGGACTTTCAGGATCAATGTCTATAACTTTTGATTGTGAATCTCCAAAATCCCAATAAGATAGCTTTTTGTTAGCTACGTCAAGATCTTCAATTCGGATTTTGCTAAGTTTCTCAAAATCCATTTTTAGAAACGACATCAATGCCACAACAACTCGAACCTGACGTGAAAGATTTTTCCATTTCTTTTTTGCCTTATCCATGGTTGCCGCAAAGCTAAGATTCTTTTTTGACAATCCCAAGTCTTTTCGAACTTTTTCAATCATAATATCATCAATGATTGGAATTTCAAATTGAGATTCCACAATCATCCTGCGAATTCTTTCAACATCAATACCATGCGGATGTGGACGAATTATGGTTGGTGGTGGTGGAATGTCTTTGACGAACCTAGTGTGATGGAATTTTTCACCCTTTGGATCATCAAAAGTAATTGTTGCATAGGGCGTAATCAAAGATGTTTCATAAACATAATCTCTGATTTTAGAGCCAGCCTTAGAATAATCCCCTTCTAGACAAATGCTTACTGAAAGGCCTTGTTTTGATGTTTCTTTTTTGGTGTGTTTTAGAATAACAGGTTTGTTTTTTTGAATGTCCAATAGTATCTCAAATTCGTCTTGTGTTTGTCCGTCAGTAGAGCTTTTGACAACCACCGGTTTGTTTGTGGTGATCTGGCCATAGAGAATGGCCATGGTTGCACCCAGTCCAAACATACCTCTTGCTTGTTTTAATCCAAATTTGGAGCCATACAAGACAGTTCCAAATGCCAGCGGAATGTGTTCGGTGTCAACTCCAGGGCCATTGTCTTTTACAGTCAGAATGTATGGTTTTGGGTCAGGCTTGTCAGGGTCTACGGCTTTAATTATCAGATGAACGTCAGGCAGTATTCCTTTTTGATCACATGCATCAAGTGCGTTTTCAACAAATTCTCTAACAGCAGTATAAAGAGAGCGTGTAGGATTGCTAAATCCTGCCAAATCACGATTACTGTAAAAGAACTCACTAGGAGAGATTTGATTAAATTGTTCTTTAGAAGACATCTTGATCTTCCCATAATTTCATTTTTTCTTGTTTTGTTCTTCGATTTGCAGCTTCTAGTTTTGTGTAGACAGCCCCATGATTGCTACCACTTGAAATAGAAGCTATTGCATCTACTGCCAGTCTCAACTTTGTAGTATCACCAATAATCGAAACTGTTTTTCCATAAACAGAGATATGTGTTCCACTTAGATTTTCCATGTTTCTTCTTGCCTTACCACCTTCTCCTATAATTCTCCCTTTTATCCTTTCAATATTTGAGTTGGATTTACCAGCAAATTCTCTTAGATCAATTACATGTAAAGCATTTTCACCTTGTAACAAAGTCATGGCATTTTCTGGAGAGAATCCACGGCCTATCGCTGTAACAATCTCCATTGCCTTGAATGGTTGGATTTTTTCAACATCTCCAGAAGTCTTGATCAATACTTCTCCAGTCTCGCCGTCAATATCTAAAGACACATGACACTGTTTCTCAATCTTTGATTTCACACTGCCTGATTTTCCAATCAAAACGGCTATCCTTTCATTTGGGATACGTAGCATCTTTTCAAAACTCATTTTATAATGTCCTCAAACACTTTAGATGGATCATTTACAGAAATTCCCCTTTTAGAAAAGAATCGCGTTATGTTATTAATATCTCTTTTAAGAAATTCATGGGAGTTTGGATGTCTCAGATCAACGGCCGAACCAAGATCAAAAACAACCAATCCTTTCTTTGTCTTGAAAACATTATACTCGGAAAAATCCCCATGTACCAGTTTGGCTTTTTTGTATAGTTGTTTTAGGATAGAGATGGCTTCATGGTAGTCATTTTCATCAATTTCAGATTCAAGTAGAATCTTGGCAGGTGTGCCATTTTCCCCGATAAACTCCATTGCCAAAACATTGTGCGATAGGAAAAATGGCTCAGGCACCGGAATTCCGCATCCATGGCATTGGGACAGGTTTCGAAATTCCTTTCTAGCCCACAAGTGGACCAGATTTTTTGTTCCTTTTTTTAATCTTAAAAATCTCGGATCACCGATAATGTAAGGTTCTCTTTTTTTAAAATTGGAAGTGCTTACCAAGTAAATTTTCAACGCGATATCAATATTTTTTTCATCTACTGCCCAAAACAAAAGAGATTCTTTTCCTGCACTTACAGCTCCGTTGACATATGCGATGATATGATCTTTGATCATTTTGTAAAGTGTCATCACAGTAGGCTTGTCTAAAACTTCGTTGATCACCTTACCTTTCTTGAAACCATCATCAAGTTGTTTCTTTTTCATTTTAGAAATTAATTTTTTGTTAATTTTAGATTCTAATTTTTTGCTAATATCATCAGACAACAACGAAGTAGTACATTCACTAGATAAAATGGATTTCTTTTTTAATAAAGTGTCAAGAGTTACATTTGAAAGACTATCAGAAACGGCACGCCAGAAATGACTTTAACTCCGTTTTCAGAGCCAATCCCCAATTCAATTGAAAGTGATACAGTGTTTTTTCCAACCATGTTGATTATTGACGAAGTTTTAAGCAGGGTTTCAGCTTCGCCCTTGTTTACAATTTTTCCGCCATAATAGCTCTTGCTGATATTCATTGTTAGATCATCTTGAACAATGTCTTTTCCAAGCAGATCAAAATCACAGATGTTTAGCATTGTGTTTTTTTGATATTCGGTAACTTTGACAGAGAATTGCATTAAGCATATTTACCTTTAAGAGTAGATTTTGCTCCACAGGCTTCACAAATTAAAAATGAAATTCGATTTTCTTTGACAATTTTTGTATCGGGGCTTTTGCAAGTGGGGCATTCCAAGTAATCTTTGACATAAATTTGGAACAAACGAGTAAAATCATCTGGCGCTCTTTTTCCGATAAACATGGCCTGATCACCAATGCGTTCCGCAGGAACTGCAAATTCTTTTGAAAGATATTGTAAGACTTTTTCAGGATCTCTTCTAAGGACTTTGGGAAATTCAGAGAAATTGCGCAGAAATGTCTTTTGACCTTCCCACATCACGTCCACTACAGGCAATTCAAATCTAGTAGTCGTTTCCTTTTTGTTTCCTATCTTATCCTGTATTCTTTTGAGCAGGCTTTCATAATCTGATTTGGTCACTGCCTATTCGTGTACAGGATACCCTATATTGGTTTTTGAAAAAGAGAAATCGTGGACTTTTGTTACGGTTTAATCCATCTTTCCTATTCGGAAAACATTAGTTCCACATTTTGGACATGAGCCTTTTACAGCAGGACGTCCATTCTTGAGTTTAGTTTCTTTGGGATCTTTGATTTCCCTTTTAGCTCTGCATTTTACGCAATATGCTTCAACCATTCTAGCAAATGTCGAACTTGGTGGTATTTAGGAAGAGGCTGTGAAAATTATTTAACTACAGACTAGATGTGTGTAAATTTTTAGGGGCATTTGGGGAGGTAATATAAAAAAATACATCAAATAATATAGAATTTTCAATAATTCTAAAAAGAACTACATTAGAATGGATTTTTTTCATGTTTGTTCAACAAGCCCTGAAATTTATGATTAATTCATCAGTTATAAACTCCCTATTGCAGAAACCAATCATGGCATCAAAAAAAGGAGTCGCATTGACAATTATCATTTTAGCTGCAATTACGGGAGCTAGTTTTCTTTTCTGGTTAGTACCTCAGGAGAACGAATCAACTTTCGTAGTTTCAGACTATAAAAATTATCTTGATGGAGTTAAGAAAATCCATGAAATTCTGCAAGAGACTATAGATGTAGAATTTCAGAACATGATCGATGGAAATATCACTCCGGATGAATACATTGCAATTACTGAGGTCACAACTTCACAAACAACTGCAAAGATAAGTGAGTTTGTAACATCAAAACCATCAGAAGAATGGCAAGAGAGCTACATCAATTACATGGAGGCATTGAAGAGATTCAACTCATACATCATAGAGACAAAGGTGTATGCAAACATGATTAAAGATGGCAGCAGTCAAGACGACATCTCAGAGATTAGGCAGAAGATGGAGACTCTGAAGAAAGAATCAGATGAATTTGTAAGAAATTCAGACAATCTAAGACCATAGACAGCCTCAAAACCGAAATATAATATTTTCAAAAGTTGGAAATCATTAAAAAGCAATTCTGACAATGAAAAGGAATGTCTCAGAATTCTCAGAAGATAGAAAAGGACGTTAACGCGTCTACTGCAAGCAAAATTCTGGTAATTTGTGTAGACAGAGACAACGATATAGGTGAAAAAACAGGAATCATCACACCTGTCATAGGAAGAGACGCATGTATTGAAGCAGCACAAAGACTAGCATTAGAGGATCCAGAAGACGCAGACTCTAATTCGATTTTTGCAGCAATAAAAACATACGAGGATCTAATCAGCAAAGGATACCAAACGGAGGTTGTAACCATTGCAGGAGTAGAAGACAGAGGGGTCCAAGCAGATCAAAAGATCCTATCTGAAGCTAGAAAAGTCTTGGAAGTGTTTGCTGCAGACGGTGCTGTGATTGTTTCAGATGGAGAGGATGATGAAAGTGTAATTCCAGTAATTCAAAACATTCTGCCAGTAATTTCTGTTCAAAGAGTAGTAATGAAAGTAAGTAGAAGTGTAGAGTATTCCTATGCAGTATTTGGTAAATATCTAAAAATGCTAGCATATGATTCAAAATATTCAAAATTTTTCTTGGGAGTTCCAGGCATTCTTTTGTTAATTGGCGGAGTGGCAACAATTTTCGGATATACTGCAGAGATTTTTGCAGTACTAGTTAGTATTTTGGGAGGAGCATTTTTGATCAGGGCTTTTGATGTTGACAGGGCATGGTCAAACTTGACAAAACCCACGCCGATGGGATTCATCAGAATTTTCACAATGGTTGCAGGAATATTGCTGATACTGTCATCAATTCCGGCTGGAATTAGTTCTGTGCATACAAATATTTTGTCAGGAGATGCAGAATGGGTTGCAATAATTACTGACAGAGTAATAATAGGAGAATTTGTTTCAGGAGCACTGCCAATTTTGTGGATTGGTCTGGGTTCTATTTTTGCAGGAATACTACTAAGTAATTGGATAGGAGGAGTTCCAAGGCAGATTACAGACATATTGAGAATCATAGTTCTCGGAGCGCTGTATCCGACTGTATCTCAATTTACAAAGATAGCAATCAACGAAGAAAGCGCATTTACATTAATTCCGCCACTTTTAGCAGGGCTTGCAGCTACGCTTGTGTCAGCCACAATATTGTTTAAAAAATACAGAAAGCACAAACACCAAGAAATGGTATCTGATTAGGCTCAAAAAGCCGTTTTTTGTGGGATTTTCTGAAAAACACTGATATCTTTAATCCAGATACAATTTATCAAAAGGTGACTGGAAATAAGCAAGATACTAGATACAATTTTCCAATTATCTGGACTTTACAAGATATACTCAAAGAGGCTGGAAAGCGAAGTTAGGAACGGTGACATTCCAAATCACCTTGCCCTGATTTTAGATGGCAATAGACGATGGGCAAAAAGACATCTAGTTATCAAAAAACAAGGCCACTGGAAAGGAGCCGATGCAGTTGAGAATCTTCTTGATTGGTGTGAGGAATTTGACATCAAAATAATCACAGTGTATGCATTGTCTGCAGAGAATCTTGAAAGAGATGACGAAGAGCTGCAATACCTGTATGAACTGATTCGAATGCGATTAGAAAAACTCTACAATGATCCAAGAATTCACAAGAACAAAATGCGTGTCAAGGGTATTGGAAGAATTGAGCTTTTGCCAGAATCAATCAAAGAGGTTTTAAACAGACTTGATGATGCAACAAAAGAATATGACAATCACTTTCTAAACATTGCTCTTGCATATGGAGGACAGTACGAGCTAGTTGATGCCGTAAAGAAGATCGGAGAGAAGATCAAGGAGGGATCGTTGGAAATAAATGACATTAACAAAAAAGAGATAGAGTCAAATTTGTACACATCGCACCTTCCACAATCGTCCCCGGATATGATACTAAGGACATCAGGTGAGAAAAGACTCAGCGGATTTCTGATGTGGCAAAGCGCATACAGTGAGTTAGTTTTTATGGACATATTTTGGCCAGAGTTTAGGAAGATTGATTTGATGAGGGCAATCAGAACATTTCAAGAGAGAAAAAGAAGGCTAGGAAAATAACAAATGATTGAAGAGACATCTGCAGGAGTGGTGATTTTTAGAAGAGAGAATTCTAAAATTTTATTTTTGCTGCTGCATTATCCATCAGGTCATTGGGATTTTGTTAAAGGAAAGATGGAAAAAGGCGAGACGACACACCAAACTGCAATCAGAGAGACAAGGGAAGAGACAGGAATCACAGACATTGCTTTTGTAGATGGTTTTGAGGAGTGGATTGAGTATAATTTTCAATTTCAAGGTGAGTTAGTTCACAAGAAAGTAGTTTTTTTTCTAGGTGAAACAAAAACAAAAGACGTGTCAATCTCTCACGAACATCTCAACCATGCGTGGATGGATTATCTGACTGCCATGGAAAAGACTACGTTTGATAATGCAAAAACAGTTCTGACCAAATCCTATTCACTGCTTGGCAAGACTTTGCAACTGTAATTCTTTTGCAATTGCCTGAGGGTTCGAGTCATTGAGAATGGTTCTTCCAACTATAAGATAGTCTGTGCCTGCAGAAACTACTTCGCTGGCATGTCCACCTTGAGTACCAACGCCAGGCGAGAAGATATCAAGTTTTTTGCCTGCCTTTTTGTCACAGTACTTTATGATCTCTGGGAATGTGGCTCCAGCAACAATTCCATCAACTTTGGAAAGAAGTGCCCAGTCTAAGAAGAGTTGGTAGAGTTGTTGTTTCTTTTTTAGGGCAATCTGCATATCATAGGAGAGTTTTGCTTCAGGTGCACTCATGTGACAGAGAGTGATTACGCCCTTGTTGTTTTTGTGAGCAGATTTTACGAGGCTTTTTAGGCTATCTAGTCCCATGATCGGATTTACAATAACAGCGTCAAACCCCATGTTCCACAAGTGTTCCGTGGTGACTCGGTTGGTATTTCCAATGTCATTTAATTTAATGTCAGCAATAGTCTGAAGACCATAGTGATGGGCTGTTTTGTTAATCCGCATGATCTCTTTGAAGCCAAGCGGCAACAACAGATGGAAATTTAGTTTAATACCACACAAAAAAGGATTCAGTTTTTTGATGTTTTGAATTGTTTTAGATTCCAAATTACGAGTGACAGCATCGTAATCATTGGCAAGTATTACTTTGCCGTTAGTTTTTGAAATTTTTGATAATCTAGTTCTGAAGGTGACCATAATCAACAAGTGGATGTGTGTCTTTTAATTTTATTATTTTGATGTACGAATAACCATGCTCGGAAGGACTGTCTACAAAGGAGGGTTCAGAGCCGTTATTTGTTGAGAATTTCAGGAACGGTTTTTGAGGTTCTGCATCAAGCACCACATGACAGAAATAGGATGTTCCCTCTTCATTGAAATTCATGAAAACTCCTATTAGCCATTTTTGATTATGTGGAAATAGAAACAAAGGAAATGGAATTTCATCAAAACCCCAGGTGAGTTTTGCAAGACTGGACAAATCTTCCAGTTCAATTGGCTGATATCTATCAAGAGTGCCATTTCCAGGTTTAAGAGTTTCTGGAAGAGATTTGATTCTAACAATGGGAGA
>PFFZ01000053.1:4179-6627 GCA_002781805.1 Nitrosopumilales archaeon CG15_BIG_FIL_POST_REV_8_21_14_020_37_12 | reverse complement strand
AGAGTCTGAAGTTGTATCTACAATTTCAGATTCCTCTTTTCCAGCCTTTAACCCGTAGCAAATGTAATGTCCATTATGTTCCAGTGGAGTATAGTATACAATTGGTTTTTCTTTAAGGACGTCCATTTGGACAGATAAGACTTTCTTACCGTTGTGTTCGTGAAGAAAAGACACTCTAGGCGCACGCTCAAGTGCGCACACCAATCGAGAAAATTCCAAGGTAGAATAGACTTGAATGTAACGAGGTAATTTATCCACGTGAATTTTTTGCACATATTCAAATTAAACTTATCCTAAAAATTTCAGGCTAGCTTCTTCTATCAATTACATCATTGATAGCAGGACCAGTTCCAATTATTGTTACAGGCGTGTTTAATTCACGCTCGATGTTTTTTACAAAAGACTTTGCTTCATCAGAAAGTTTTTCATAAGATGTCATGCCTGCACAATCTGGAAATAGCACATCTAATTTTGTAATTGAAATTTGTGTTGCGCCATTTAACATGATTGCACGTCTAGCTAAGTCAAAATCAAAATCTGCCGCACGTCTTTGTCTGCCTGTAACGGTTCCAAACTCAGACCATCCTTTTACTTCAGCCTCTTCAGGCGTGAGTTCCTTTGCCAAGGGGCCTGTGCCCACACGAGTTACATAGGACTTGAAAACAACGATTACTTCATCAACCTTTGTAGGTCCAAGTCCAACGTCAGCGCAGATTCCAGATGCGGTAACGTCTTTTGATGTAACAAATGGATAAGTTCCATGCCATAAGGAAAGGAATGTTCCTTGGGTACCTTCGATGAGTACATTTTCATTGTTTGCCAGTGCAGAGTTGATCTGTTCAGGCACATCCACTATCAGGTCAGACAGGGAATCAAAGTCTTTGGCAAGTTTCAAAATCCTCATGGCCCTATCGGCATTAGCTGGTCCAGTTCCAGAACCAGTGCTACCAATTTTTTCTTTCAAATCTCCTTTTGAATCACGTGTACGATGGATTTCTTCGATTATTCCGCAGTGTTTATCAACAAATGATCGCCCTTCTGCTCCAAAATCATGTATCTCTTTTAATAAAATATCAGGATTTATTACGACTCCGGGACCAATCATCACCTTGGCATTCTTGTTAAGAAATCCGCTTGGCAGCATCCTGACTTTGTAAATTTTATCACCATCTCTGATGGTATGACCAGCGTTTGGTCCTGCACCACCACGAACAATGATTTTGGGATTATCTTTTATGGCAAGATATGAAATGATTTTGCCTTTTCCCTCATCACCAAAAAAACCGCCAACTACAACTGTAGATGTCATAATGTGAGCTCAAATTTGGTTTATTTAAGCTAAAGTGTCGTCATAGGATTAATATCTCAAAAGTAACGTGTTTTGATCGTTGGCCGGTCCAAATTATGCAGGAAACATCATAGTAAACTTGGCAAATCTTCCAGACTTTCTTAGAAAACCGATTTTGAAAAAAAGAATGATGGAATTTTTTAGTTTATCAGATCCTGAAAAAGAAGAGATCATAAATAATGCTCTTGAAGCAGGACCTACAATTCCATTTCCAAATTTCTCAAAACTTTTCAAAACATGGCTTGAGATCTTGACTACACTTACTGAAGAAGAAAGAGAGGGATTGTTCTATGCATACATTATTGAGATAACTCAATCGCCACAGAAATTAATTACATTTAATCTAGATGGAATTTTAGAAATATATCTATCATTAGATGACGAGAAAAAAGAAATTCTTGCCAAGACAGTCAAAAAAATCATCAACGGTTTGGAAGACGAGAGAAAAAGAAGAGTATTACTTGTCATACCAGACAATGCCAAAAAACACCTGAACCTCTAGATTTTAGGCTCATCGGGCTTGCGGTTGTCTTCATTACTGAAATCAACTATCTCGCCTTCAGGGGTGAGAACGCCTACAAACACTTTTTCGTGTTTTTTAAGTAATTTCCTATGATCTGGCATTGACATATCAAGTCGCATCTCATTCATGACCATAACACGGTATTCTTTCCATTCAGCCCAACACTTGTTGCAAACTGGATACTTTTCTGCAGTCACATCAAGCTCTTCATTGTCAGGTATTGGATTCTTACATTTTGTACAAGTACGACTCATAAAGAAACCTAGGAGAAACTCCTTTTATCTTTTATTGAATGCCAGACAAGCCATTCAAAATGCATCACTAATCAACATAGTCAGACATTGTCATTTGTATTCAGTTTGGATTCTAGTTGGTAAAGATTTTCAATTCTTTTGTATGTTAATGGATGTGTCCTAAAGAGCTCGCCGAATTTATTGAAACTGCTTTTTCTTTCCCAATCCATGGCCTTTTTTACTTCTTCTTCAGAAATATGCTGATCTTGATAGTAAGAAGAGAATTTTGTCACTTCATAACTTGAGGAGACCGGATCTACAGCATAGAATGAACGCAACGACGA
>PFFZ01000053.1:3620-4144 GCA_002781805.1 Nitrosopumilales archaeon CG15_BIG_FIL_POST_REV_8_21_14_020_37_12 | reverse complement strand
ATGTTATTTTAGCCAAGGCGTTTGCAAGCACTGACGGTCTGACCTGATGACCTGCAAAATTATCCGCATAGAATTCCCGCAGTCTCGAAAAATACAGAATGAGAAGATTTGTTATGAAATATACTGCAAATGCACCTATTCCAATTAAGATGGTTCCGCCTGATTGGTTTTTTGAGCGGCCACCAAAAAATGTAGACATTGCAATAAGATATGCAATAGTAGGTATTACAGAGAGGACTGTCATCACAACCATGTCATTGTGCTTTATGTGAGCTATCTCATGAGCAATTACGCCTTTTACCTCGTCTTGTGATAATGTTTTGAGTAGACCGCGTGTAAGCGTCATGGTTGCAGACTTGTTGGTTCGACCAAAAACAAACGCATTTGGCATGCTTGTGTTTGCTATGGTGATTTTTGGAATTTTGGTGTGATTTTTTATGCATATCTCATGAACAGTTTCTTCAATCCACGGAAATTCATCTCGGTTTAATGGCTGCATGTTGGTGCTCCACCGTACTATAACT
>PFFZ01000053.1:2400-3609 GCA_002781805.1 Nitrosopumilales archaeon CG15_BIG_FIL_POST_REV_8_21_14_020_37_12 | reverse complement strand
CCATTGAAACAAGCCCATGGCTATGCCCAATCCAATGATTGCATACATACCAATATTGAAATACAATCCCAAAGCCGCAAGCAACGCAAAAAGTAATCCAAAAACCAAAACCATCGTAAGGCCCATTGAGGCTACAAGTTCTCTAACCAATGTGAAATTTCACTTGGTTCCAGATGTAAGTTTTGGATTAAAATACATATGCAAAAATGATATTAAAAATAGAACTTTTTTCCGAATTGAGAGATAAACTAAGTTGGGCTGAAGGCTGCTCAAAAAAATAGAAATTGTCAGATTAAGATGTAAAGCAATAATAGACAACATTGATAAAATAACACATGAAGATTAAATGTCCAAAATGCAAGGAAAATGCAGAGTTGGCGATGGACTATTCTTTTGTAAAATGTAACAGCTGTGATTTGGATATGAGTTATGGCGAATATGTAAAATTTGTGGCACATAATGAAAAGACGTATTCGGACATACTAGGGGACTATGCAGGAAGCACCGAAGGCCAGTCAGCAGGCTCTTTAGATGAATGGGATTAACAAGATAGTAAAATCATCCATCAGATTAAAATAATTAGCTAAACAGATTTCTAGACATCATTGGAATTTTTATTGGAAAATATTCTCAATCTAGTTGGATTTTTAGTAGGACTTGGAATAGGGATAATGTCACTTGTTGGATTTAGGAACACAGGAAGTCCAACTCTGTTTAGACTGACAATTGCTTTTTTTTCAATTAGCATAGGTTTCTTTGTCATATGGGCAGGATACATGGTAGAAGACTTTGTCACAAAGTCAGGAAGTTTGGAGCGTTGGATTCAGACGGTCGGAATTGGGATTCAGACGGTCGGATATTTTTTCATAGCATTTTCACACAGCATAAAATCATTTTTTCCAAAGTCAAGATACTTTAGATCAGTTGGGGCATTACCGTTGTTCTTAGTGTCATCGGTACAAATTGAACATATTTTCAGATCTGTGTCATTTATTCTATTAGCATATGGGGCAATTGAAACAATGCTGTCATACTTTGAAAATAAAAACAAAGGAGCAATATCTGTTGCAGTTGGATTGGCGCTTTTGGCGTTTGGGGAATTTTTAGGATGGTATTCGTTTGTGTTTCCAGAATCTATCCTCTATCCAGTTTCCATGACAATCAAGATTGGGGGTTTAATTGCTTTGTTTATTCCCGTGAGCAAGATAC
>PFFZ01000053.1:876-2118 GCA_002781805.1 Nitrosopumilales archaeon CG15_BIG_FIL_POST_REV_8_21_14_020_37_12 | reverse complement strand
TCTAGAATTTCAAGAATTTTAAAGACATTAGTGTCTCAAGGATTACTGGAGCAAGTAGAATCACAAGGAGCCAACAAATACAAAATTAGTCAGACAGGCAGAGAGTTCCTACAGGCATACAAAACATTTAGTACTTTTGCAGACAACTTTGGGTTGACTATCTAATCCTCGTCTTCAAATTCATCTAACTCGTCGTCAAAGTCATCTTCAAAGTCATTTTCTTCATAATCAGATGTTTCAGACATATCTTCGATGTGATTTTTTTGAGCGTTAAAAACTTTATTCAAAAGTAAATGAATAATTAAAGAACAAGCATACAAAAAACGATGAAGGTTAGTTGTGACAAAGAAGGAATCAAAAAGGCAAGTCAGGTCGTAGAGAAAGAAGGAGTCATAATTTTTCCAACAGACACGATTTACGGAATAGGATGCAATCCATATAGCAAGAGTGCAATAGAAAAGATTTACAAGATAAAGTCCAGAGAGAAATCAAAGCAATTTCCCGTGTTAGTTTTCTCAAAAGAGATTGCATCAAGAATTGTAGATTTTGACAAACATTCAGAAAGACTAGCTGAAAAGTTCTGGCCAGGTCCGTTAACGTTGATATTAAAATTGACAGATGATAATTTGAGAGAATCCCTAAATCTGGGTGAAAAAATTGCAATAAGAGTACCAGATAGTAAATGTACATTAGATCTATTAGAAAAATGCAGTTTCTTGGTAGGAACAAGTGCCAATATTTCTGGCAAAGAGCCATTTACTGATCCATCAGACTGTTATCAAAATATTCGTGGATTCGATCTGTTTTTGGATGGAGGAAAAATTTCAGGAGGAGTCGCATCTACAATTGTGGAGGTCATCAACGGAGAATTGAACATTCATCGAGAAGGTGTTTTAACCAGAGAGGAGATTGCAAGAATACTTTGAATCTGATCATTACATGCGCAAGACACCTGGAGCAGGAAACGGAGCAGGAATTAAGGAAGATTCTAGACGAGATGGGGGATTCTGAACCAGAAATCACCATCACAAGAATGTCTGGAATACTGACTGCAAAAACATCATTGGAACCCACAGAGGTCACAAGGAAGATCAAAGAAATGTTGCTAGATGAGCCATGGTCAATAAGATACTGTTTGAGGATAATTCCAGTTCAAAGAGTCACAGAGACGGACATCAACGAGATAGAGAAGGAGATTCTAGGGATGAAGGATCTGATTTTAGATGAAGAGTCATACAGAAT
>PFFZ01000053.1:334-848 GCA_002781805.1 Nitrosopumilales archaeon CG15_BIG_FIL_POST_REV_8_21_14_020_37_12 | reverse complement strand
TCAGGTCAGGAGATCATTTCCAGAGTTGCAAAAAATATAAAAAATAAAGTATCTCTGGACTTTCCGGATAAAATAATCTTAATTGAGATACTGGGCAACAAGACAGGACTAGGAATTGTCAAGAAAACAGATATTTTGAGCGTTGAGAAGACTAAGCGAAGTATATCAGAATAGGACGGCTGCTTTCTCAACCAACAAGTCTTCTAAAGGGCTCTTAGATAGTACCGCATTGAGCTGCTTGTTATTAATTCCAAATTGTTTTTGCAAGAACTTCGAGTTGTCTTTAGAAAACATATCGACTGAGTGCTCGAGCAATTTGGAAGACAGTAAGTTCAATTGTTTTTTATCACCTATTGCAATCAAAATGAAGTTTTTGCCAGGTTTGATTCCGGCCTTTGTAATTGCGTCAGATATTTGTGATGTTAATGCAAATCTCATCAGAATGTCTGTCTCTAATTTGTTTGAGAGAAGAATACCCTCTTTTTCTGCAATTAGTGATAATGAAAGTATTTTT
>PFFZ01000053.1:0-282 GCA_002781805.1 Nitrosopumilales archaeon CG15_BIG_FIL_POST_REV_8_21_14_020_37_12 | reverse complement strand
GTTTTTTAGAATCACTTCTCAAACCATCAAGAAAATCCACACCTATGTTTTTTTTACCATTTATCTCCATTATCTGAACTGTATTTTTGGATATGGTAAACACTGTTTTTTTGAATGTACCTCCATGAATTACAGGAATGATGCTGACAACATCGCCATTTTTGATTATGGTTTTTTTACCCTCCATGGCAGAAGAATCAGATCCGTTTACTGCAATGAGAACATTTTCAGTATCTAGATTTGGCGTATTTTCGGGTTTGAGTGAAGCAAGTATCTCCAAAA
>PFFZ01000047.1:3874-18353 GCA_002781805.1 Nitrosopumilales archaeon CG15_BIG_FIL_POST_REV_8_21_14_020_37_12 | reverse complement strand
TCTGCAAAGCAAGTACTCAAGAATCTCTATAACCTAGGATAGTTTTTTATCCCATCTTGTTATTTTTTAATTACACTTTCATGCTGTATTCATTACCAACTCCTGCCGGTAATCTTTTAAGCAGTATCTGAAATAATCCAGTCATGCTGTCAAAACGAACTATCATTGGATTGGTAGTTGGGAGTATAATTATTGCAATAGGTGGACTCTCTCTAATTCAGCACCTTGGCCCAATCACAGTAAATGAGAACTATGTTTTATCGGTGGGTGATTCTACATTTTATACAATTCCAGCACCTGCCAGTACACCACAATCCATGAAAATTGTCGGAGAGGCATTTGATCTCAAGCTTGAAAGCCCTGCAGACGGATTGCAGATTCCCAAGACCTCATACAAAAAGGAATTGGATATAAACTGGGTTCACCTAGAAGACGGTGAGACAAAGATCCAAATTCAAAACACCGGAAACAGCGAACTAGAAATTTCTGGAGTTCTTATTCGAAGCTCTGATCCACTATGGTTTACATTTGATATCATGGTAATCACGTCAGGAATGGTAATCATTGGATTTAGTATGGGATTTACCCTGCGAAAGCCAAAGGGATTTTAGTTTAATTTTGCTGCGGGATATGATCCAAGGATTTTCATAAACAGTGTCTCTTTTTTGATCTTTTCTAGCATCTCTGATATCTTGGGATTTTCCAAATGACCTTCAAAATCCACATAGAAATTATATTCCCATGCACTAGTCTTGTTTGGTCTTGACTCTATCTTGGTTAGATTGACATTATACTTGTGAAAGTTTTCAATTATTCTATACAATGAGCCTGGCTCATGCTTTATTGAAAATATTATGGATGTTTTGTCTTTTCCGGTCTCCTTTTTTTGCTGTCTTCCTAATACTAAAAATCTGGTATAGTTGTTTAAGTTATTGGCAATTTCTTTTGCAATTATTGGCATGTTGTAAATCTCTGAGGCCATCCTACTTGCAATACACGCTACATTTTTGGTTCCAATGTCTTTGATAATTTTTACACTTCCGGCAGTATCATAAGTTGGAACCGTCTTCATTTTGTGATTTTCTATAAAGTCCCTACATTGTCCAAGCGCCTGTGGATGGGAATATACAGTATCCACATCTTTTAGACTTCCGTTTCCAATGAGGCAGTGTTCGATTCTTAGATAATGCTCTCCTATTGCGTCAAGTGGTGTTGAATAAAGTAAGTCGTAGCTCTCCCCCACACTTCCTTCTATAGAATTCTCTACTGGCAAAACCGAGAAATCTGTTTTGCCTTTTGATGTACTGTCTAAAACCTCGGCAAAGGTTGGAAGAGGAACCGTTTCAATCTCTTCATCAAAGAACGCTCTTGATGCAGCTTCACTGTATGCCCCTCGTTCTCCTTGGAACGAAACACGAATCATTTCTATTCTCTCAGTTTTACAAATTCGCTGTTGCCAAAATTTGTTGAAAGTTTTCTTTCATCAATCCAAGCACACTCTATACACTTTATTGCATCGCGCATTGGAACCACTTTGTTTCCGCACTTTCTGCATTTTGTAAATAGCACACCCAAATGCGGTTCATCAATTGCGGCATGAATCGTCCCATTAAGGTGGCTTATAATTTTCAAGGTTACAATATCATTTACCAGTGCAATGTTCTTTCGCCTGATGTTTCTTGTAGAGCAAACGCACTCAACTTTTGATGTTGTTGGTTTTCCGTTAATGTAGTCAATTGTTACTGCAATCATTGAGGACATTACTGCTGCTACGGTTCCAATAATTATATCTCCGGCCTTTGGTATGGAGAGCATCTTTGGATGCTTGATGTTAGCTACACGGTTATCCTTGTCGATATCCATCTTGCCAACTGTTGCAGCTCGGACCATGTCTCCGTCATCAAAAGCATTGTATCCTGCCTCATACTCCTCTATGGCTGCTATCTTATCTCCAGGAAATATGGCAATATCTGACATGTTGAGAATTTTGGAACAATGATTATAATTGTTTGTGGTGTTGAGGCAATTCATATATTCAGAAATAATTGAGAACAAACATGAGAGCGCTGGTATATGATGAGTATACTGCTGATGATGATTTTGCTAAAATTCTAAAGATAAAGGACATTCCAGAGCCCTCTCCAAAATCAGATGAGGTGGTTTTCAGAGTAAAGGCAGCGGCACTAAACTATGATGATATTTGGGGGATGAGGGGAAAGCCACTTGCTATTCCACTACCCCACATATCTGGAACTGACGCATCAGGAGAAGTGATTGCAGTTGGAGATGAGGTAAAAAATATCAAGGTGGGGGACAGGGTCGTCTCGCATGGCAACATGTCATGCCGTGTTTGTAAGGCATGCACAAGTGGTTGTGAATTTGATTGCAGACAGCGCCGAATCTGGGGATTTGAGACAGGTCCATTATGGGGGGGATACTGCGAAGTTACACACCTTCCAGAGGTAAACGTCGTAAAAATTCCAGACAGTGTTTCATACGATGAGGCAGCTGCAGCATCAATGACATTGCTGACTTCGTGGCACATGTTGGTTGGCAGAGCCAAGATACAGCCTGGCCATATTGTTTTGATAATGGGAGGTGGTTCTGGTGTTGGCAACTTTGGCATCCAGATTGCAAAGCTGTTTGGCTGTACAGTAATTTCCACTGCCAGTCCTGACAAGCTAGATCAACTGCTTGACTTGGGTGCTGATTATGCAGTAGATCATAGAGATGAGAACTGGCACAAGCAGGTGCGTGACATTGCAAAAAGCATTACAAGACCATACAACGATGTGCCGGGAGTAGATGTGATATTTGAGCACATTGGCGGTTCTCATTGGAACAAGGAACTAACTCTGCTAAAGTATGGTGCTACAATTGTAACTACTGGCGCTACTACTGGATATAATGCCAAGACTGATCTGAGACACATATTCTTCAAAGGAATCAACATCCTAGGTTCAACACAGGGTACTCGCGCAGAGCTAGAGCAGGGATTGTACTGGATGTCTCAGGGAAAGATAAAGGCTGTAATTGATTCTGTTTATTCTCTGGAACAGGCCTCAGAGGCTCACACAAAAATGTTAAAAGGAAAAGGTCTGTTTGGAAAAATTCTGATCAAGCCGTGATTCTATGACCGATCCTAAAGTTGACTCTATTTTAGATGAAGCAAACAGGCTTTTTCTCAATGGAAAACTCCGTGAGGCCATATCATACTATGACAAGATTCTAGATGTAAATCCAAACCACATCAGTTCTCTTAACAACAAAGGATATGCACTTAGCAAGCTAAGGGATTTTGATGGGGCAATGAAGTGCTATGATGATGCGTTGAGGATAGATCCATTAGATCTTTCCATACTGGTCAATAAAATATCGTCACTTCGAAAAAAGGGAATTCTGGATGAGGCTTTGTCTTACTGCAATAAAATATTGGAGGATAACCCAAACTACAAAATTGCATTATACCACAAAGAAAGGATTTTGTTTTCTATGAACAATTATCTGGAGTCAATTGCCTGCTGTGACCTTATCCTTGATGACTATCCACATAATGGCGACGTACTTTATGACAAGTCCTGCAGTCTTGTGATGCTCTCAAGAATTGATGAGGGACTAGACTGTCTCCAACAGGCAATCAATCAGGGAGTCCAGTACAAGATAAAGGCAAAAAAGTCAAAATCGTTTGAAAAACTAGCCAATGAGAAACGATTTTTGCAGATGGTTTTGTAGATTACAGCCAGTGAGGAATCTCCAAATATCCCTCAATGCTCTCATTTTTTAAAATTTTCAATAGTGCATTTGCCTGTGGTGTGGACAAGACTGGCTTGTCAAACTGGTTGTCAGTTGATATCCTTGGACAGGCAACCTGTATGAATGCGTCAATGCCCTTCAAGTTTCGTAGTCTCTCGTTTGTAATGTCAGTTAAAGCAAACAGCTGGACTGACTTTCCGTGCTTTTCTAATTCTTTTTTGAACTTGAGAGCAAAAACTTTGGAGAGCTGACCTTCCTTCAAGCCTACAATAACCCCAAATGACTGGGCTTCTGCTGCCTTGTATATTGCAAGAGTTGCTTTTCTTTTCAGCTTTTGTGCAAAATCAGTAATCTCTCTTACTTCATTAAAGTATGGGTCCAAAACATAGGTTGGCTTGTTTGTAGACAGAGCAATACCTGATGCGTGAAAATTACTCTGCCCTAAAAATACGTACGCGTCTACTTGGTCTTTTAGCTCCGAAGCTGGGTAAAATTCGCAACCAAAAACCTGACCATCGTTTAACTGTCCCTTACCTTTTCCTATCTTTACATCAATTCCGTTCTCTGTCAAAATTTTATTTACCTTGTCAACCTGGTGTAGGTGCTGGCTGTCAGTTACCAGAGAGATCTTTTTACCACTTAGAACAGTAACGCATTTTTTTGCAACGCTGTCAAACTCTACATCATCAAACGCATCAATCAAAACTACGTTTTCCTCAAATGACTCTGTGTTTATTGTATGGCCTATATTGAATTGAATCTCTGCCCCAAGAACTCTCGAACCGTTGGAGTTTAGATCACATGTTCCCCAAGTAGTATCTGCAAGAACATATGCTGGTATTCCAAATTTTTCTGTGATTCTTATTGCAGTATCCTGGACCTGTGGCAAGATCCCATCTGGGCCGTTCAGAGATACGGACGCCGGATTTTTGGATTTAATCTCTCTGAAAATTCTCTCCTCATCTATAACTATCAATTCAGCTAAGAATGCTCTGGTATTAATTTAAACCAACTGTGTCAACAAGTAAAAATGTCTGAAGATTCACATCTCAATCATGGTCTCAAAACAAATCCTCACAATTGGATTTGATGATACAGACTCTCCAAAAGGAATGTGTACTACTTTTCTTGCCTACAGGATTGTTGATGAATTAAAGAAAGAAAACTCTGAATTTCTTGATTTTCCCAAACTGATTAGATTCAACCCAAACATTCCGTGGAAAACACGTGGTAATGGAGCCGTCTCAATGAGTATTAGAACTGCAAACCCATCCAAGATAAAAAATAAAATTAAAAACCTTGTCATAAAATACTCTGATACTCAAAACGGGGCAAATCCTGGACTAGTATTTTTTGAGCAAGAAACCATCCCATCTGAATTTACAGAGTTTAGCAAGCTAGCTCTTTGGCAATTGATAAACAGAAATCATGCAAAGAAATTTGTCGCCAAAAACAAGTTGGATTTTTTTTATCTTGGAAACGGTCAGGGATTGGTAGGTGCAATAGGTGCCATAGGGTACTCTTTTAATGATCACACACTAGAGTTGTTGAGCTATCGCAAACGAGCAAAATTTGGTAAGATTAGAAAACTTTCTGCAGAGAGTGTCAAGTACATGCAAGAAAGAACTGCACCTTACACTTTCAATAGTTTTGATACAAAAAAGGGTAGAGTATTGATAACACCGCATGGGCCTGATCCTGTATTTTATGGCGTACGTGGAGAAAACGTTGATTCATTACTCCTTGCAACAAGGATTCTAAAACCTAAAGAAAAGCTTGCTGGATACATGATCTTCAAGTCAAACCAGGGAACAAATGACCACCTAAAAAACGAACTTGCTGCAAACAACATCAAACCGTATGCATCTGGTAAAATTACGGGAACTATATCAAGCGAGCCAAAAACTCTCAAGGGTGGACATGTGTTTTTTTCCATCAAATCAGATTCGATTGATATACTTTGTGCAGTTTACAATCCTACGGGAATTGCTTCTGTAGCACAAAACCTTGCAGTAGGTGACAGAATTTGTGTTGGAGGCGGAATAAAAAAGGCAACAAAGAAACACCCTAGGACACTAAATGTAGAGTTTATAGAAATAATACATCTGAAAAAAATTATCCAAAAAACAAATCCTACTTGCAAGGCATGCAACAAAAAGATGAAGTCAAAAGGAAGAAACCAGAACTTTCAATGCATAAAATGTGGCTCAAAATTCCCTGGGAAAATAACCGTGGAAATCCCACGAAAAATAAGAAAGGATCTATACATTCCAAAAGTTTCTGCCCACAGACATTTGACTAGACCAGAACAGCGTCTTGGTAAAACCAATAAAAATTCTGAGTTTGATCAATCTACTTCATGGTTTTGTGTGTATGGAAACTAAGTAGCGGGGAGTAGATTTGAACTACTGAACTGCGGGTTATGAGCCCGCCGGGATGACCTAGCCCTAAATAGTCTGGCTTCCCCACCCCGCTGATCCAGAAATGAGGGCGGGCAGTATATACGCGTTATCAAACTCTTGAAAGTAATTAATAGGATTTCACAAGATTTGTTTTTGTGGACAAAAAATTTCGAATTGCTGCAATTATTGGCGCATTAGCATTTTCTGCATTTATTCTCACATCTCCTTCTAATCCAGTACCAATTCCTGAACCTACTGCTTACAAATCAGAAAGCAACTCTGTAATGATATTATCTGAAAATCTTGATTCTCCAAGATCAATTGCCATTTCAGAAAATAGAATATTTGTTACTGAAAAAGACGGATTGATTAGAGTCGTTGAGGAAAATAAACTATTAGAGGAACCACTTGCCACCCTGAGATCTGTCAATGCCTTTGACGGGGGTTTGCTTGGAGTTGCCGTTCATCCAAACTTTTCAGAGAACAATCTTCTTTATGTGTATCTTACATATGAAGAACAGGGAAAACTGTGGAATAAGATTCTCCAAATCAAGGAATCGCAAAACAAACTAATCGATGCAAAGACAATATTTGACAAGATTCCTGGTTCTACTTTTAGCAATGGGGGATTTTTAAAATTTGGACCTGACGGCAAACTCTATGTCGGCACGGGAACGGTATCTGACTCGTCACACCACCCACAAGAACTTGATTCTCTATCTGGAAAAATTTTAAGACTGAACGATGATGGAAGCATACCTGTGGACAATCCTTTCTCGAATTCACCAGTATTTACTTTGGGACACAGAAACCCGCAGGGAATGGCATGGGATGATAAAGGAAATATGTATCTGGCAGAAGTTGGACCTGAAAAGAATGACGAGATTAATCTTTTGATACCTGGAAAAAACTATGGATGGCCAGAGCAGCAATGTACAGGGAATGACAAATATGAAAAAGCAGTAATGTGCTATGATCCAAGCATAGAGCCTGCAGGCATATTGTACTATTCTGGTGATAAAATAGATTTGGAATCTCCGTTTGTCATGGCATCACTCCGAGCCACAAATCTGTATCAATTAGACTTTGAGGAAGGACTGCCCTCTCAAAAGACAATACTTAGCGGAATGGGACGAGTCCGTGACGTTGCGCAGGGTCCAGATGGTAGTTTGTATGTTATCACATCAAATACAGATGGAAAAGGTTTTCCAGACAAAGCAGATGATAAATTATTGAGGATAACAAAATGAAAGATTCATCTATTTCAAAATTCTTTGAGAAAACCAGAAAAGAAAGGTTGGATGTGGTTAGAAATTTTGCAAATCTTTCAGAGGCAGAACTGGAAATTTTGCAAGGAAGCGATGGTGGAATTTCGTTTGAGAAAGCAGACAAGATGGTAGAAAACGCCATTGGGACATTTTCATTACCTCTTGGTATTGCAACTAACTTTCAGATCAACGGAAAAGATTATCTTGTTCCAATGGTTATTGAAGAGCCATCTGTTATTGCCGCTGCATCAAAAGGGGCAAAAGTAGCACGAAAATACGGTGGATTTGATACAAGCGCTGACGAGTCTTACAGCATTGGCCAGATTCAAGTTTTGAATGCAGACGTTGCAAGTGAAATCAAAATAAAAGAATCTGAAAATGAGATTCTATCTCTTGCCAATTCCAAAAGCAATACACTATCTAAAATGGGCAAGGGTGCAAAGGAGGTATCATGCAAGAAACTTGAAACTCCTACGGGTGAGATGCTCATAGTTGAGCTTTTGATTGATGTGGGTGATGCAATGGGTGCCAACGTAACAAATACGATGTGCGAAGCTGTTGCTCTGTTGCTTGAAGAGATTACGGGAGGCAGAACACTGCTTCGTATTTTATCAAACTATTCTACAAAAAGAATTGCAAAAGCATCAGCAGTTTTTGATAAAGACGAGGTGGGAGGAGAACATGTGGTTGATAACATTGTACTTGCATATCAGTTTGCTGACAATGACGTCTACAGAGCAGTGACACACAACAAGGGAATCATGAATGGAATCATAGCGGTTGCAAATGCTACAGGACAGGACAGTAGAGCAATAGAGGCAGCTGCTAATGCTTATGCTGCAAGGTCTGGCCGATATCGCTCCCTGAGCAAATGGAGCAAAGATGAGAATGGAAATCTTGTGGGTTCTTTGGAATTGCCACTATCTGTTGGAATTGTTGGTGGGATTGCAAACGTACATCCAATTGCAAAAATATGTACTAAAATTCTGGGCGTTACATCTGCCCAAGAGATGGCCTGTATAATGACTGCAACCGGACTTGCACAAAACTACAGCGCAATTCATGCACTTGCAACCGACGGCATTCAAAAGGGACACATGCGGTTACATGCAAGGAACTTGGCTGCGGCAGCTGGCGCCAGACCAGAGCAAATTGATGCCATCGTCCAAAAAATGGTCAAAGAAAACAAAATCTCACTTGACAGGGCAAAGGAATTGCTGGGGCAAATTTAACAATCCAGTTATATAGATTAAAAGCAAAAAGCCAAGCAATGTCCCCGGTACGATTTGCAATTCCAAAAGGTAGTCTGGAAGAGGCAACATTCAAGCTATTGGAAAGATCTTGGACAAAGGTAAACAGAAAGGACAGAACATATCGCGTGTTCCTTGACGATCCAAGCATTGTTGTAAAGATGCTCAGACCGCAAGAGATCCCTACAATGGTCTCTGAGGGATTATATGATGTTGGCATTACCGGAAAGGACTGGGTTGGCGAAACAAAAGCAGACGTGGAGCCAATTCTGGATTTGGAATATGGCAGAATACGACTGGTCATCGCGTTTCCTGACAAGTACAAATACAAAAATCTGGATTCTATGATTGCTGATTATGCCAAAAAGAAAAAAATTCTTAGGATCTCCTCAGAATATCTGACAACTGCATCTAGATTCATCAAAGAATGTAAGTCATACAAAAAATATTTTGGAAGTAAGGATCCTCTAATAGTTACACCTTGGGTCAGACTCGGAAACAACAAAAATGTGCAAATACACTTGTCATTTGGAGCAACTGAGGCAAAGCCACCAGAGGATGTTGATGCAATAATGGACGTGACTGAGACTGGAACCACACTTAAACAAAATAAATTAAAAATTGTAGATGAAGTACTAACATCTACTGCACACCTTATAGCAAACAAACAATCACTTAAAGATCCAAATAAACGCGAAAAGATATTTGACATTGTCACGCTGATGCGTGGTGCGGTACGTGGAAAAAAATATCTGCACATATATCTTAACGTAGAGGAAAAGAATCTCAAGAAATTGCTTTCACAGATGCCTTCTCTGAAAAAGCCAACAATCAGTCCTCTTAGCGAGAATGGGTGGTTTGGCGTAAATACAGTCATCAGAAAAGATGAATTCCACAAACTAATTCCCAAGATGAGAAAGATAGCACAGGGACTAGTCGTTCACGAACCACGTCAGATTCTGGAACTAGAGGAGATAAAGCGTGATGAAGAGAATTGATGAGAATAATTCGTGTATCTAACATTGATAGTTTTGTACCCAAAGTGATTCCAAAACAGCCTCAAAAAAACAAGTCAATTGTTGAATCTATCCTAAATGACGTCAGAAAAAATGGTGACTCTGCAATAAAAAAATATGAAAAAAAGTTTAGTAAAACAAATCTAATGACACTGCGCGTATCGCAACAAGAGATCTCTAATGCATACTCCAAAGTCACACGAGAGCAACTACGAGCTATCACGGTTGCAAAAACACGACTGCAAAAAACAGAATCTGCAGTAAAGTCACTGCTCAAAAATCTAAACATTAACATTGCTGGGGTAAAGATCTCAAAAAAATTCTTGCCAATACAAAGCGTTGGTTGTTACATACCCGGAGGTCTTGCAAAATACCCAAGCTCCGTGATAATGTCTGTCGTTCCTGCAAAAGTTGCAGGTGTTACAAGAATAGTCATTGTATCTCCGCCAAACGCAGACGGAAAGATAGATCCGCTTACAATTGTTGCATCTGATATTTGTGGGGCAGATGAAATCTACAAAGTTGGCGGTGCGCAGGCAATCGCGGCGTTATCCTTTGGAACAAAATCCATTACCAGTGTAGACAAAATTGTGGGACCAGGTGGTGCGTTTGTTACGGCAGCCAAATCAATGGTAAGTGCTCATACATCAATTGACATGCTTGCAGGACCTACGGAACTTGGAATTGTTGCTGACATCTCTGCCAACCCAAAATATGTGGCACTGGATCTGATATCACAGGCAGAGCACAGCGATGACACGTTTTGTTATCTTATTACAGATTCAGACAAACTTGCAAAGTCTGTCAACAAGAACATCTCTGAGATTATTCAAAAAATAAAGCGAAGTGATCATGTCAAAACAAGTCTTAAACACAACGGGTTTATTGCAATCTGTAAGAGCAAAGTAGACATGATCAAACTTGTAAACAAACTTGCACCTGAACATCTAGAGATAATGACTTGCAATCCGCAGACCTTGGCATCTCAGATCACATCGCCAGGACTAATCTTGCTGGGAAGTCAGACTCCGTCATCGGCTAGTGACTATCTTTTAGGCTCAAATCACATACTTCCTACAAATCAATTTGGAAAGACCAGAGGATCGTTGTCTGTCTTGGATTTTATCAAGACTAACACATATGTTACTGCTTCCAAGTCTGCACTCAGAGACATTTCTACACACCTTGATGTCTTTGCAAGTGCCGAGAAACTACCAAACCACTATGAGGCAGTAAGGGGCAGACTGGAATGAAAAAGGGTTGGGTAGAAAGCAAAGTAAAGGAATTTTCTTTAATTGGCGGATACAAGAAACCACAACTACATGAAGATGTCCTAAAACTTGATTCAAATGAGAATTATGTTATCTCAAAACAATTTCAATCTGATATTATTTCTGGAGCAAAAAAAAATTCAGACGTAAGGGAGTATCCACTTGGCGGAGTTGAGAGATTAATAGAAAAGATCTCAGAATTTCTTCATGTTCCATCCTCAATGATTGGAGTTGGAAACGGCTCTGATCAAATACTGGATATTATACTCTCAAACTTTGCATCAGAAGAGACCAAAGTTCTTACGTCAAATCCGACATTCGGATTCTTTGAGGAAAGATGCAAGCTATATTCTATACCTGTTATTGCGATTCCGTTTTCTCAGGATATGGCTCTGGACATTGCAGAGTTTGTAAAACAATCAAAGAATGCAGATATCTTATATCTTGATTCTCCGAACAATCCAACCGGATTTCAATTTCCAAAAAATGACCTACAGAAACTGGTAAAGTCATTTGACGGACTGGTGATAATAGATGAGGCATATGGCCAGTTTGGTGATTATACATTGGCAAACACAGTAAAAAACCAGAAGAATCTTGTAGTTGTGCAGACTCTATCCAAATCATTTGGACTTGCAGGACTGCGGCTTGGATACTTTGTTGCAAACAAGGAATTTACAGCCACGTTCAATCAGGTTTTACAGTATCCGTATCCTCTTGGCACGATCTCAATCGAGTCTGGAATCTTGGCATTGGAAAAATCTGGCCAAATACAAGAGTCTGTAAACATCATCAAGCAGGAACGAAATAGAATCATTGAAAATCTTAGAAAATATGATGCCTTTGAGGTGTTTGATTCAAAGGCCAATTTTGTGCTATTTGATGCCCACGGAGCATATCAGAGGGTATACACTGCATTAATTGAGCAGGGAATATCCATTAGAAAACTAGGAAAAGTAGGGAACCATGAGGGATGTCTGAGAGTTACTGTTGGAACCAAAGAAATGAATTCCAAATTTCTGCTTGCAATACGTGATTTACTGGGATGAATGCACTAGATAATGGAATCTATGTTGATAATTCCATTCTTCAAACAATAAAAAAAAGTGACGGGATAATATTTGACTGTGATGGGGTATTAATTGATGTTACAAAGTCATATGACCTGACAATTATCAAAACGACCCAGTATGTACTGGAAAACATTGCAAAAATAACTGACGGAATTCCAGTTGATTCTCAGATCATTGACGGATTCAAATCAACTGGTGGCTTTAATGACGAGGTTGATCTGACATATGCTGTAATACTGTCAATTGTTGCAGCAAAGCATCTTGGTAAGGATCAACGTGACTTTGTATTTGATACAATTGAACATTCCGATTCAACTGGCATCAAGTCTGTAGAAAAACATCTGCAAAAAATCTCTGACATTGCGCAAATAAAGCAAGCCTTATCATATCCTGGGCCTCACACAACAAACCCACTGTACAAAATATTTGACAAGATCTTTTATGGGCCGGAACTATACAGAAAACTCTTTGGAAGCGATTCAGAATTTACCGAATCTGGGTTGATTAAAAATGATGTTGTCATATTTAATGAAATCCTTGCAAAAAAACTGGAAGACAGATTCTCTACAAAAATTGCAATGGTTACGGGAAGAGGAAGAGAATCCGTCAAGTTCTCACTTGGAAGTCTGTTTTCAAAGTTTGACCTGTCAAATTCTGCATTCTTGGAGGACGAGCCGCGAGAACTTGCAAAACCCAATCCAACATCGTTGGTTCGTGCAATTACTGGCATGAAATGCAAGAATGTAATCTATGTTGGTGACTCTATGGAGGATCTGATCATGGCAAAAAAGGCAACTAAACTAGGTCATAACACAACATTTTGTGGAATCATTGGCACAAGCAAGGATCCCCAGAACAAACTCAGGATGTTTGAGCAAAACAGAGCCCAGATTATTTTAGATTCAATTAATCTGATTCCGAATGTCTTAAATTTAGAATAACTCAAGTTACATCTCTTATGGCTAAAGAAAGAATTGGTAAAGTCAACCGTAGCACCAAGGAGACAACAGTATCCGTCTCTGTCAATCTAGACGGTACCGGCAAGACCAGCATTAAAACCGGCATAAACTTTCTTGATCACCTGATTACTGCATTTGGAAAGCACGGTATGATGGACCTTATAGTAAATGCAAAATCAAATGACAAAATAGAGCACCACTTGATTGAAGACACTGCAATAACAATCGGACTTGCAATTGACAAGGCACTTGGAAACAGAAGCGGAATAACACGATTCAGCTATGCATCAGTGCCAATGGACGAATCTCTTGCAGAGGCATCAATTGATCTTGTCAAGAGGCCTTTTTGGAAACTGACATTATCAATTAAACGAAACAAAATTGAGGACGTCTCAAGAGAAGATCTGGAGCACTTTTTCCAGTCATTGCTGCAGAATCTTAACGGCTGCATTCATCTTACTGTAAAGTATGGGGAAAACGATCACCACAAGGTAGAGGCTGCAATAAAGTCGCTTGCAGTTGCATTCAGGACGGCTTGTTCACACGACAAAAAACAAAAAGGCATTCCAAGTACAAAAGGTACAATGTGATGGTCAAGGTAGCAATTTTCGATTATGGTGCCGGAAACATATTCAGCCTGAAAAACTCTGTTGAAAAAGCTGGTGCAACAGTTGATGTGATCACAGATTTTGACAAACCAAACAACTACTCTGGTGTACTGTTGCCTGGCGTTGGCAACTTTGATCCTGCCATAAAGAGCATAACCAAATCATCAAAGACAGGGTTTAGGGATTTTGTACAAGATACGCCTGTTCTTGGAATATGTCTTGGCATGGAGATGTTTTTTGAAAAAAGCGAAGAGGGAAAGGAACAAGGTCTTGGTGTGATGGATGGTGATGTGATAATTCTTCCATCATCAATGAAAGTACCACACATGGGATGGAATGACCTTGAGATCAAAAGACCTGGAAAAATACTGGAAGGAGTGGAAAACGGTTCATGGGCATACTTTGTCCACTCATACCGAGTCCAACCACGATTAAGTGATGTGATTACTGCCGAGTCTGACTATGGCATCAAGGTCCCAGCAGTGGTAGAGCAGGATAATTTTTTTGGAACACAATTTCATCCTGAAAAGTCCGGCTCTGTTGGAAAAATCATGATAAAGAACTTTCTTGATGTGTGTAAGCGATGAAGATAATTCCGGCAATTGATCTAATGAACGGGCAAGTAGTCAGACTATACAAGGGAGATCCAAAACAAAAGACAGTATACAGTGATGATCCTGTTGAAATTGCAAGGAAATGGCAGGCAAATGGTGCCGACATGCTTCATCTGGTGGACCTTGACGCAACACTTGGGGTTGGAAGCAACATGCCAATAATCAAGAAAATCCTAGATGAGATATCAATCCCAGTGGAGGTTGCCGGCGGCCTGCGAAACAAGTCCCTCATCTATGATGTTGCAAAGATATCTGATAGAATTGT
>PFFZ01000047.1:1052-3820 GCA_002781805.1 Nitrosopumilales archaeon CG15_BIG_FIL_POST_REV_8_21_14_020_37_12 | reverse complement strand
TCTGGGCCCTGAGAAAGTGGTCATATCAGTTGATCACAAGGACGGTCAGATTGTAATCCATGGATGGCAGGACGGCACCGGCATACATCTAATCAGTGCAATCAAGAAATTTTTGGATATGGGATTTACAGAATTTCTCTTGACAAATGTAAATCGTGATGGAACGCTACAGGGGCCTGACTTGGAATTTTTGGAGCAAGCATGCAGTCTAAATGCAAATGTCATTGCAAGCGGTGGAATATCAAATGTACATGATGTGGTATGTGTCAAAGAAAAAAATGCGTTTGGCGTGATACTTGGAAAGGCACTTTATGAAAACAAGATTACAATTCAGGAGGCAAAGTCAGTATGACTCTTACAAAACGAATCATTCCATGTCTTGATGTAAAAAATGGTCGGGTTGTCAAGGGACTGCACTTTGAGTCAATAAAGGACGCAGGAGATCCAGTCGAGCTTGCAAAAAAGTACAGCGATGAGGGAGCAGACGAGCTTGTATTTTTGGATATCACTGCATCAGATGAACAAAGAGAGACAATAAAGGAGTTAGTAAGAAAGGTTGCATCCGTAATCGACATTCCCTTTACTGTGGGTGGTGGCGTCAAGTCCATGGAGGACGCAAGAAACATTTTGCTAAACGGCGCTGACAAGGTAGGAATCAATACTGGTGCAATAAAAAACCCACATGTAGTGACCGAGTTGATGGACTTGTTTGGAAGGCAGTGCGTTGTTGTTGCAATTGATGCCAAAAGGAACCATTCCATAAAGGACGGTGTAACCATATTTTCTGAGAACAGCAAGCAATTCTGGTACGAGGTATTCATCTATGGTGGCAAACAGGGAACTGGAATTGATGCCATATCATGGGCAAAAGAGGCAGAAAGACTTGGTGCAGGGGAGATTCTTCTGACCAGTATTGATAAAGATGGAACAAAGGACGGATATGACATATTGCTTACAAGGTCTATAGTTGACGCTGTGTCAATACCTGTAATTGCATCTGGCGGATGCGGTAAGCCTAATGACATGGTTGACGTGTTTGAAAAATCAAATGTTGATGCCGCACTTGCCGCATCTATATTTCACTATGAGACGCACGGAGTAAAGGGAGTAAAGGAACATCTCAAGGGAAAGAAAATCCCTGTAAGGTTATAAGACATTATTTTAACTCTAAGATATGCAAAAAACAATTGATGACATTGATTTTGAAAAGAACGGTGGTCTGATTCCCGTGATTGTTCAGGATGCAAACACCAAAGATGTTCTTACACTAGCCTATACCAACAAAGAGTCTCTGGAACTTGCAAAAAAAACCGGCAATTCTTGGTTTTGGAGCCGCTCTAGAAACAAGCTATGGATGAAAGGAGAGGAGTCTGGTAACACCCAGAAAATAAAAGAGATACTGGTCGACTGTGACTCTGATGCGATAATCTATCTTGTCGAGCCGTCTGGCCCTGCATGCCATACTGGAGAGCAGGTATGCTTTCATCACAACCTAAAATGACTAACAAACTGGCGTGCTGTAGCTTTCCTCATCGCCTGGAAGAATATCATCTGTTATCTCAAACTTGATGTTTGGATAGTCTGTTCCTCTAAACACAACTGTCCAGTTTCCCACAATATCATCCATACTACACAATCCTCTTGTCTTTGATAATTGGGGTTGAATGTAATAGTTAAATGCGTTTTTCTGTGCACCATCAAATGGAATTGTCTGATATACCGAATAATGTGTGTCATTTAGCGGCCTGAGAAATGCGACCTGACCTTTTTCTTGGAAGCCAAGCCCACCAATCACCAGAAATATTTTTTCACCTAGGACATACTTGCTGCGATCAATCTGAAATGGCCCTGATGTAATCCACTCTCTTGGCTTTGGACTGTACTCCAACTCTTTTGCAGTATTTTCAATATCGTCTAGCTTTTCTTGCACTTCTGGTGAGATTTCCTCTTCTGGTCTTAGCTCCTTGTCCAAAACATCCTCCACCTCCATCGAGCTAGAATTCTGAGATGAGAGCAAAGCCATTGCAACTATAACTGCAACAATTCCAATGACTACTACAATTCCAACCTTGGTGGAGTTCATGGTATAATTTTTTATAAAATCACTAAAAACCTTGCTCATTTATGAAAAAACTACAAAACATATGATTTTCCTCAATTTTTAAGCAAAAACCTCCTTATCTCTTTGGTTTTTTGTAAATATTGGCAGAAAATTTCATTATATTTTTATTCAATAAAATTAAGTATTACTTAACTTGATATTAGGATTTTTTATGTATGATACAAAAGGAGGAAATGATCTTGGCTAGGACATCATTACAGTGTAGGGAGTGCAAAAAAGAGTATGAATCGACATTCAAGTATATCTGCGATGACTGCTTTGGACCACTTGATGTAAAGTATAATTTTCCACCAATCACTAAAGACACTTTTTCAAATCGTGAAAATACATACTGGAGATATTTTGAATTATTACCAATTGAAAGCAAGTCAAACATTGTCAGTATTGATGCTGGCATGACCCCGCTTACAAAAGCCGATAATCTGGGAAAGAAACTTGGATTGAATAATCTGTACATCAAAAACGATTCCGTCAATCCTACATTCTCATTTAAGGACAGACCTGCCGGTGTTGCAGTATCAAAGGCAAAAGAGTTTGGCTTGTCAGCAGTTGGATGTGCATCAACTGGCAACTTGGCATCAGCAACTGCAGCACATGCCGCAAAAGGTGGTTTTCCATGTCATGTGTTTGCACCAAGCAACATAGA
>PFFZ01000047.1:0-1032 GCA_002781805.1 Nitrosopumilales archaeon CG15_BIG_FIL_POST_REV_8_21_14_020_37_12 | reverse complement strand
CACTGTCATATGGTGCAAACTATATCGCTGTAGATGGGACATATGATGATGCAAACAGAATAGCTGCACAGATTGGCGATTCCAAGGGAATTGGAATTGTAAACATTAACATGCGTTCCCACTATGTCGAAGGATCAAAAACTTTAGCATATGAAGTAGCAGAACAGCTTGGATGGCAAGTACCTGACCATCTGGTTGTTCCCGTTGGAAGCGGTGCAATGCTCAATGCAATTTGCAAGGGATTTGAGGAACTGCAGACAGTATCTCTTCTTAGTGATGTTACAAATATGCACATGATTGCAGCCCAGCCACATGGATGCGCCCCAGTAGTTGATGCATTCAAGAGAAAATCAAAAGAGGTAATTCCAGTGGAGCATCCTGATACCATAGCAAAGAGTCTTGCAATAGGCGATCCTGGAGATGGACGATACGTGCTGAAGCGACTGGCACAGTACAATGGGTTTGCCGAAGAGTGCAACAACAAGGAGATACTTGATGCAATACTTCTTTTGGCAAAGACTGAAGGCGTATTTACAGAGCCTGCAGGTGGGGTATCTGTTGCAGTACTGCAAAAGATGATAGAACAGGGCAAGATTGACAAAAATGACAAAGTAGTCTGCTATGTTACTGGAAATGGTCTCAAGGCAACAGAATCAATCATGGAAGTCTTGCAAAAACCAAAAATAATGAAGGCAGACATTAATGAAATCTCGGCGGTAGTAAGTTAAATGGCAAATATTACATTTACAATTCCGTCGGTACTAAATTCTGGAGGTGGTGAGAAAAAAACTCCAATAACTGCATCAAACCTGCAGGATGCATTTGCAAAAATATCTCAAGTAATGGGTGATGACTTTAAGCGACGTGTGCTGGAAGGAGACGGCACTCCACGATCTTTGATCAACATTTACATCAACGGCAAGAATGCCAAGTTTTCTGGTGGCATGGAGACTGTACTCAATGACGGAGATGAGGTGTATATTTTACCTGCAGTTGCAGGTGGATCTGGAGAACTTACAAAAAAGGAGCTTG
>PFFZ01000073.1:3600-3742 GCA_002781805.1 Nitrosopumilales archaeon CG15_BIG_FIL_POST_REV_8_21_14_020_37_12 | reverse complement strand
TAAAGTACAGTCCGCTCTTTTCTGGAATCCAGTCAACTGACTGGGATTGCGAACCCTCGCCGACAAATCGGCCATCAGACTTGCCAATAAACTCTACATACGGCTTTTCGCCAGCTTCCTTTACCTGAACAAAGTACGTGTA
>PFFZ01000073.1:0-3521 GCA_002781805.1 Nitrosopumilales archaeon CG15_BIG_FIL_POST_REV_8_21_14_020_37_12 | reverse complement strand
ATTTCCGAAAGACGGTTTCCCAGAGAATCAGTCACCGTAACATCAGATATTGTGACAAGCTTGCTTAGGATTTCAGGTTCTGGTAGCTTGATATCAATAAAATCGGAATAAAACACGTCAGAGTCTGAGAACATCTTAAACCCGACAGACTGGGAATTTATTTTCTCGTCAAACTCAAATGAGACCTGCTCGTTTGGAAGTATGTCACCTAGCGGAATTGTTGAGACGCCCAATAGTCTTGGCGGTTGGAATCTGTCATAGAATGCAAGATAGACGTTTGTATCAGCTGATGGGGCAGGCCCGTTTTTCAGTATTCCAGAGAATACAAGGTTTCCATCAAAGAGAATGCCAGACTCTTCCAGTGAGATCAGCTTTGATTTTGTCGCAGATGAATCAAATGTCTCCAAGAACACGCCTACCTGCGTTATCTGCGGATTTGGAGAGTTTGACTTTATAACATATGGCGATGTCCCAAGTGGCGGAATAATATCCAATATGGTGCTGCCTGAAACAATTTCCAGTGGAGCAACACTAGTATCATCATAAAAGGTTGCACGGATCTTCACGTTGGTCACTGCAGTCTGAGCATTCTTGTTTTCGACAGAGCCGACTACTATTGTATAGCCCATCTCGTCCTGATAGACATATGGGGAGTGGCTTGTAAGTGTCACAGAAAGAGTTGGTGCTGTGTCAGTCTTTTGGGAAAATCCCTGAGATATTGGAAACAGCATCAAAATTAGAAATAGGCAAAGAAATATCCTCATGCAAAATTTATTGCAAAAAAGGGATTAATGTCGTATAACATAGGATATAGTCAACAAAAGAGGTAGCAACGTTTTACCCAGTTAACACTAGAGGTGTAAATAAAAAGTTAAAAATAGATAAGTATTCTATCTTCTTTTTTTCATTGCAGTAATTGCCAACCAGTAAACTAATCCTGGAGCTAAACCGACAATGAGTGGAATCCACACAGGCCAAGCGTCTGTATAACTTGTCATGTATTGAAACGAAAACTTATCCTATTTAAATCCATCCAGTAATCTGAATTTCAGAATAGATCGTAGATGTGTAAAGTGGACTGGACGGGATTTGAACCCATGACCCCCCGCGTGCAAGGCGGGTATACTACCAGGCTATACTACCAGCCCACATCAAGGATGATTAGTCTGTGGATTTTAATTGTTGTCTTCTTGGCAACGGTTTTATTGGAAAATCGGCTTTGATGTATCATGGTACTATTAGAGTCACAGATCAAACTAAAGACAGGCGACATTGCACCTGACTTTGAGCTTTTGGGAATAGACGGCAAAAAGCATTCCATTGATGAATATACAAAGTATCAAGGAATATTGGTAATTTTCATGTGCAATCACTGCCCATATGTAAAAGCAAAGACAGATGCACTAAACGAGCTTTATGAAAAGTTTGGAGACAAGGTAGCAATTGTAGGAATCAACAGCAACGACTCGACAAACTATCCAGACGACAGCTTTGAGAACATGAAAAAGACAGCCCAGGAAAAGGGATTCAAATTCGACTATCTGGTGGATGAGACACAGGAGGTCGCCAAGAGATATGGAGCGATGTGCACGCCAGATCCTTTCCTGTTTAACAACAAAAAGGAGCTTGTCTTTCATGGCAGGATTGACAATGCCATGAAGCCCGATGACACACCTACAGAGAAGACCATGATCAATAACATTGAGAAACTACTTGCCTACAAAAAAATTGAAAAAGATTTCGACCCATCAATTGGTTGCTCAATCAAGTGGAAGGAAAATTAAACTTAAATGACTCTAGCCTAGAGGTTTGTTCGTGGGCTCGTAGCTCAGCTTGGCTGGAGCGTTCGACTGATAATCGAAAGGTCATGTGTTCGAATCACATCGGGCCCATTTTCTATTTTGATGTCTCATAGACAGTTTCAGACCACTGCAAAACGTCCTCGAATTTTTCAGATGCCATATCAGAGTGTACTCTTGTCTTTTTGCCAACCTTGCCACACAGTGCAAGCTTGATCTTCCTTCCAAGTTTCTCCTTAATCGAAGATACAGAGTCTGCAAAAAAATTCAGGCCTTCTTCGGTGTTTGAGAATACGGCTATTATCATCAAACCTGACTTTTGCTTCCATATTTTTCTAATAAGCTTCTGCAGATCAAGGTCAAACAAGACATTGATGGCCGAAGACATGTCTCCAAGATGAAAAACATTCCACCCGTCAGAATGAAATGATGCAGATGCCGCCTCTGAAATCAGATTGCTCTGTGGATCTGCAGAGATTACTATGATGTTTTTTTGGGAATCTGGTTCTATTGGAAGTTGGTTAAAGATTTGGAGTGATTTTGAGATGATGTTCTGCAGGAATTTCTCCTCAGAGTTTCCAATCTTTCCGTCATCATACATTCTCTTTACCGCATGTATTGCAGGAAGAACTACCTCAACTACAAGTCTGTGTACGGATGCGCCAGAATGGATGCAGTTTCGAATCAAAGAGTATACTTGGGCCTCAGAACCCTTAACCAGGTTTTCAAGATACATGGGTGCCACCTTGAAATAATCTGCAGGAAACTCGTATGACTCTTGGCCTGGCTCTAAAAACCACAGGGTAATGTTTCCGATATTTTTTTGGCGAAGCAGTCCTTCGGCTGCAAAAATTTTCAGATACTTTGTCATGGTTAGTCGGTTGACTCCAATCTTTTCGGAGATCTCAACGCCGGACATTCCAGACTCTGAACCTTCAAGAATTTGAATCAGTTTTTGCCTAATGTCCTCAGATTGATATCCCCGTCCCATGGTAACATTGGATCAAGGTATTGTATAAAGACTGATTTCAAGTAGTTTTTGAAACGAGGTGTTTATCTCATTGTGTATTGAGTGTATTTTTTTTAAATTACACATTGTTTTAAGAGTAGGCGAAACATCTTGCCATGGCAAACAACATTTCAGATAGAATTGCAATTTTGGCATGCGTTGAAAAGGTCTTGCTGGAGAGAGGTCCAGAATATGATCAGGTATTGACACGGTTGAATGCAAAATACGAGACATCATTAATTGACTGCTGCGAGCGCTCAGAATACCTAAGGGACATACTAGACGAAGTGTTTGGAGATGGAACATGCGCAGTAATCGAACAGATATGTCACTGCCTGAAGAACTTTACAGAGAACCAGACAATATCAAACTTTCTTGAAAAATTAAAGAGATAATGTAAACCGGATCCAGTCATGTGTAACATTTAAGAATTATGACATTCATAACATAGTATGGATGAGGTAAAGCTCCATGATGTGCTTCAGGGATTAACGATGCTTGCAATTGAAAAGAGCCTGCTAGATTTCAGCCCCATAGTATATGACAAGGTCCTGGAGCACCTGGAAGAAAATCACAACTCTTACATTTCTGATTGTTATTCTAACCCCCAGATACTAAGGGAGGCATTGACTGAGCTTTACACCAGGTCATACTTTGATATTGTAAGCAGGATCACAGAAGATCTCTATGAGTTTAGGTATCAAAAATCCATA